>DAOTXB010000117.1:0-8889 GCA_034435575.1 Anaerolineae bacterium | reverse complement strand
TTATGGGCGCTTAACCGCAGAAAACTCGCCAGAAGTGATCGATATGTATGAAAACGGCACGCTCAGTCTTGACCATTATCGGGGACGGGTGTGTTATAGCCGTGTGGAGCAAGCGGCAGAATATCATGTGCGCCGAAAATCTGGCATGACACAATTGCATATGTTGTCTTTGTTGGATACCGAAACGGTCAACGAAGATCGCTGGATTATGCGTTTTGAGACGCGAAATAAACAGACGACTCATCGCATAGAAATTCAGCGTGAACTTAGCACCTGGGCAAATCCGATGTCGTGCAGTAAAGAGGAAGCTGAATCTGTCGCAGTTTATAAGGTGCTAGATTACAGCGTAAACGGCGCGTAACATCACTGCAAAATACAAACTCAACGCATACCCACCGCTCATTGCCCGCCTGTCATGCCTGTGCTATAGTCCAAAGTTATGAAGACCTAACGGGGGGAACAAAACCCCCATTTTAGCTTACTAGCCTGATTGAAAACAGTACATAAGGACGGACACATGCGACGTCGTGGATTAATTGTATTTGTGATTCTCAATGTTTTGATTACTGCCGGTGTAGCCTTTGCGATTATTTCGCTCAACCCTGGTGGGAGTGGCACGGAAAGCCGACAGCTCGTGACGTTTGTCGTGCCCATTACCGCCACGCCCGACCCAAACTACACACCGCCGGTGATTGTGGTGACGGCAACCGTTGATCCGAACAATCCGAACCCAGCCGTCGCGCAACAGGGCGCAGGCACTGAGGTCAATCTTCCACAAGATTTGATCGAGACGAATCCGGCGGTTGCAAATGCGCCCACCATTGACCCTACCTTGCTAGAAGAAAACCCGGAGCTTCAAGAGGCGGTGGCGGCGCTTCCACCTAATTGTCTGCCACATATCCTGCAAGAAGGTGAGTTCCCCGGTTTAGTCGCACAACAATACGAAATAAGTGTGTTCGACCTATTAGCGGTGAACCAATTGACAGAAGATGATGCAACGTTGTTACAAATCGGCGATCAATTGATTGTGCCGTTAGAAGGGTGTTCGTTGTTGGATGAGATCGAAGCGCAGATCATCACCGATGAGGATTTTGAGGAAACTGCCGAAGCAGATGCTGATGATCCCGATGCAGAAGTCACCGCCGAAGCCACCGATGAATCCGCGCCACAGGTGACACCCACCGTAACCCTCGCGCCGACAGCGATTAATGCACAGGTTGAGATTACGCAGATCATCGGTGCGGGCGACATCACGACTGAAGCTGTTGTAATCCGTAATTTGGGCAACACCCTGAACTTGAGTGGGTGGACATTGAGCGATAGCGATGGCAATGTATTTGTCTTCCCCGATGAGCGCCGATTGTTCAGTAACGCATCGCTGACCATCAACACGCGTGTGGGGCAGAACACACCGGTTGTGTTGCATTGGGGCTTGGATGAAGCGGTGTTTGGTGAAGATGGCGATGTCATCATATTGTCAGATGAGGATGGCGTGGTGCAGGCTACACTCCGCCGCCCAGAAAGTTCTTAAGCGCCCGACAGCATCAACATAAACCTGAAACCAATAGGGTGAATCATGCGATTTGCCCTATTTTTACAGATTTGCGATGACAAGCTCGGTAAATTCAGTCGTGTTAATTGCGCCATCCTTGTAAATATCGACGGTGTACCCGCCCTTATCCAGCGTTAAGCGCACCGCTTCATCAATACGATCTGCTTCATCGGATAATTTCCAGTGATGGCGTAGTAACATGGCAATACTGAGGATTGCGGCTGTCGGGTTAGCGATCCCTTTACCGGCGATGTCCGGCGCAGACCCATGTACAGGTTCCGCAATCGCGGCATCATCACCGAGATTCAACGCGGGCACCATCCCTAGACCGCCACCCCATGCCGCCGCCATGTCCGACAAAATATCGCCGTACAGGTTCGAGGTCAAGATCACATCAAAACGTTCTGGATTTTTGACCATCCAATACGCCGCTGTGTCGACCAGCAATTCATCGGTTTCGAGATCAGGGTACTGTTCAGCAATTTCCAACGCCACCCGCCGGAATAACCCGTCAGATTGAGGCAAAATGTTGGCTTTATGGACAATGGTCACTTTTTCTCGTTCGGCTTCCTGTGCCAATTTGTAGCCCATATGGGAGACACGCTCGGTTGCGCTCCGTGTGATGACCTTTTGTGCGGTACTACTCTGTCCACTTTCATCGGTCATTTCGTCGACCACGTACAAATCTTCGGTGTTTTCGCGCACAAGAATCATATCAACACCCTGTCGCGCTGTCGCTACCGGTAAGTACCGTGTGGGGCGCACATTGGCGTAGGTGTTCAACAATTGTCGCAATTTGATAATCGGGGAGTAGTAACCCTCTACTGGAAACGAAGGCGAATCAGCCGCACCAAACAATACAGCCCGACAGTGTAAGGCAAGATCAATTGTCTCCTGAGGGAGTGGGTCTTGACCGTCTTTGAGCAGTTCATAGCCTGCGGAAGCGGTATGAATGACAACATCGGGGAGTACGGCATGCAATACCTTCACCGCCGCCGGAACAACCTCATGCCCAACGCCATCACCTTCGATTACACAAAGTTCCACAATTTACCCTTTCATGAATTCCATCGAGTGTTACAGAAAGTCTTGGATGAAAAATAATTCTTTATGGAATCAAAAGGGTGTTACCATACATGAAAATATTTTTGTCATTGTCCCACAGACGTGCATTTTTGTCGAGGATGGTACGAAATTGTCGCCGATCGACTGTCACTTCGGAGACTCATACGAGCTAGCCCTAAGCAAGTGGCGGTTTTTTGCTACAATACAGCCTATGAAGACAAATTCTATAATTTCATTTTCTGATGTAACCAAACACTATGCCCGAATGACGCGCCCCGCGCTAGATACGCTGAACCTGACCATCGAACAGGGGGAAATCTTTGGATATTTGGGACCGAATGGTGCGGGTAAGACCACCACCATCCGTATTATGCTCGATCTCATCCGCCCCACTGCCGGACGTGTGACGTTGTTCGGGTTGGATGCACAGGCTGATTCGGTCACCGTTAAGCACATGATCGGCAATCTCCCCGGTGAATTGCGCTTATGGGGGCACCTGACAGGCGCACAGATCATCGACTATCTGGCTGGTTTACGTCCCAATGTGGATTTAGATTATGCTTGCACACTGGCGGAGCGCCTGCAATTAGACTTGCAGATAAAAGCGGATGCTTACTCGACGGGTAATAAGCGAAAATTGGGGTTGGTACAGGCATTCATGCACCGTCCCGCACTACTCATTTTAGATGAACCAACGACTGGACTTGATCCACTGATGCGTCATGTGTTTAATACGATGCTACGCGAAGTACAAAATGAGGGCACAACCGTCTTTTTGTCGTCGCATATTCTTTCCGAAGTGCAAGCAAGCTGTAACCGTGTGGCAATCCTGCGCGAAGGTCGTCTACGCACGGTCAATAGCATACATGCCTTGCGTGAGGCGCATTATCGAATCGTGACCATCCACACACAGGAATTACAACAGATTGACACATGGCACACATTGCCCAATGTCACACAAGCACATCTCATCAGTGATGGGGTACAACTACACGTTACCGGCTCGCCGGATGCGGTGATTAAACAGGCGGCACACTTTACGGTAACGGGTATTAGCATCGACGAACCCCGCCTTGAAGATGTATTTATGGCGTATTACGGAGCAGATGATGATACAACTGCGGGATGATTTACCCGTATCAGTAGATAGTGCTAGCGGATTCTATGGGCTGTGTGATGAGCAAGAAGGGGCATGGCGTGGAAAGTCATGATGGGTATTTTCCTAAAACTAACAAGCCCCTTACCGGGTCACCCACAGGTGTAGACAGGGTGCGCTGGGGAACACGCCCCGGACGCATCTTCCGCCGAACGTTGCGCGATAATGTCATGGGCATTATGATCTGGGGCGGTGGCTATAGTTTGCTCATTCTCATTGTGGCGATCATCTTCCCGTATCAAGAGGATACGGGCACACTGGTGAGCATTCTTGATGGTCTGGGCATATTGGAGCGCCTCGCCGGAAGCCGGAGTATTGATATTGCGGCGCTGGCAACATTCGAGGGGTATCTGGCATTGGAGGCAATCGGCTGGGCACCGATAGTGTTCTCCGCTTATTTGATTCCACAGGCGATCAACGCCACCCTGAGCGAAGAACGTAACGGCACACTCGACCTATTATTGAGTACCCCGCTCCCGCGTTGGCGTTTCTTCCTAGAGAAAACAGCGGCAATTGTCGTGTCATTGATGATGATTCTGGCACTTATGCTTATCACGTTGATCGGTGCGACACAATTGCTGGATGGAATCGATCTTGGGCTGTGGCAGGCATTCAGCAGTATTCTGCACATTCTCCCGATCTCTCTAGTGATTTTAGCGGTAGCGTTGTTGATCTGTGTCAGTGTGCGTACAGGTGGTACAGCGGGCGGGCTGGCGGCGGCATTTGTGCTGGTCAGTTACTTTATACGCGGTATTTCTGATGCAACGGATATTCCTGTGCTGGAATCACTACGCCTGATTTCTATCTACACGTATTACGGCAGTATAAACACGCTCGTGAATGGCATCGACATCTGGCTAAATGTACTGGTCTTGCTGGTGGGTTTATTGATTCTTGGGCTGGCGATGATGCAATTTCAGCGACGCGACCTGGGCGTGTGATGGATGCGGTCTGGTGATGGTGTGCGGGCAGTGGCATAATGCACTACGGTTTGCCAGATAGCATTGTAATACCGAACCGAGTCTTATAGGAATAGTTTCATGACACGTATAGCGTTAAACCCGCGTTACATCGTTCAGCGCACCATTTATGATCTCACGCGACCTCACCTCATCAAACAGTTTAGCTGGGTGGCGCTATTCTGGGTGGTGGTGGCGGTGAGCATTCTCCTCAATATCGACTATCTCAACACCGCATATCCGAACCCTATTCGCCCTGATGACCGCTTGCTTGACCTGTTTGAAGTCAATGATGCTTTCATCTGGGTTGCAGAAATTTTTAGTTCATTTGAAGTCGCTGTGGTGGTCTTCATTCTATGGACGCGCCGTTTTAAAGGAATGCCTTATCTGCTATTTATGATGGGGCTTATGTTTATGATGCGTGGCTTCATCATCACATTAACCCCCTTGGCGCAAATTCAACCGCCCGCAGAAAATTATGCAGAGACGCATATCATTGCCCGTGCGTTTTATCACGGGATGTTTTATTCCGGGCATACCGCGAGTGCGTTTATTCAAGCCTTTTATTTCAAGGGACATCGCCTGCGCTCGCTTATTTTCTTACTTGCAGGGGTGCAAGCAATCGCATTAATCATCAGCCATTCGCATTACAGCATCGACATTGTGGGCGGGTTACTGGTCGCTTATTTTGTCTCCCATTTTGATTGGATGCGCCTTGTCCCTGATTTTCTGCGTGATGTGCGCTGGATGCCGTGGTATGTGACTGAGCAGGACGATGACACCGCCCCGACAGCCACCGATCAAGACAACCGGGTACACGAAGTCGCCTAATCCCATAAAGTGACCTAACGAAATAGTTGGAAACGGATTGTTTTTTCATGAGGCAATCCGTTTTTGTTTTCTTTCTGTTATCTGTGTTTCGTGAATCGAACCCTTTCTGAGGAATTTTTTCAGAAATAATACGTAATTTACTGTTATACTTTGTCATATAAGTCAACAATAAACTTATTTGCTCTGATCTTACTAAACAACACACACGAACGGCTTACGAAGGGAGTTGCAGAACTATGAAACTTTGTCCAGATTGCGGCTATAATAATCGAGCAGGCTTGATGTTCTGCGATGACTGTGCGGCGAACATTGTCAGCGTGTCGGAAAAAAGTACAGATCAACTAGTCACATTAGGCAGGGACACCATGCCCCTAACGCCATCGCCAGCAAAGCCGCGCACCGCGATTGTTTTCTATGTCCGTGGTGCGAAGAAACCCTTCGTTATTCCACATGGCAAAAGAGTGCTTCTCGGGCGGAACTCACCGGATGAGTCAAAAATGCCGGACATTGATCTAACACCCTACAACGGCATCGAACGTGGTGTAAGCCGGAACCATGCTGTGATTGATAACACCGGAAGCATCCCAACTATTATCGACGTGGGCAGTTCCAACGGGGTGCATATTAACGGGTCACGTTTGCGCCGGGGTACAACCAGTAGCCTCGGTAATGGCGATCATGTGTTTTTAGGGCGTTTACCGGCGTTTGTACAACTCAAGCAGATGAAAGCCCGCCAACCGGAACCCATGACGCACTAGTTTGAGCGCGGTGTTTAGCACATCAGAGCATACATCATACGTAAGATACTCATGAAGGCTGTGTGGTTTAATCTGCACAGTCTTTTTTGTTCCTGTTCATTTCATGGAAGTGTAGGGGGATCAATATATCCGCCCGAAAAAATTCTCCCAAACTAGTCCTAAATATTCATCAACAGGGTGCGGGTGATCCTCATGCGCCTAACACTTTTCGAACAGGGTGCAATCTGGAACGATTTTTACAGCGCACACGTCTAACTGTATAGCGGTTCACGAACCAGATACGAAATAACGTCTACGATGCGGTTTAATCGGCGGTTGACCACCGTTTAGGTCATAATTTTGTTTCAAACGGTATCGTGATTTGGTGAAATCGCATACAATACAATGCAGATTACATGGTTTCTTAACGTGCCTCACATACACTGAGGACGACTTATGGACTTAACAGATTACAGGGAAAGGATGCTCGCATGACGCAGACACGACGATTGTCGATGATAGGATTAGTCGCTTTGCTATTCGTCATCACATCGGCGTTCGCGTTGCAAGCACAGGACACCGCAACCCCCATCGCGCCCGGTGACAATGTTACCGGCACACTTGATGAGGATATGCCCCGTGCCCTTTATAGCTTGAGCGTAGATGCCAGTACAACAGTGACTATTACGCTGGAATCCAGCGATTTCGATTCATATTTGCTCGTTTTAGATGAAGCAGAGGTGGTTGTCGCGGAAGATGATGACAGTGCCGGACGCTTAAATTCTGAGCTTGAACTTACGTTGGATGCTGGAGAATACACAATTGTCGCGACCAGTCTCCGTGAATATCGTAGTGAGGGCGAGCTGTTCAGTAGTGGTGATTACACCTTGACCTTATCCTCCGATAATGAAGCGAGTGCGGAAGCCACCGAGGAAAGTGTTGTCGGACAACCGGTAACTGACATCGCAATCGGCGATAGCCTTGTCGGTGGGCTGACCGAAGACGAACCCCGTCACGAATACACGCTGACTGTAGAGGCAGGCGACGGCGCGGCAATCACATTGGTTTCCACTGAATTCGACCCATATTTGATCTTGCTCGATTCTGCGGGTGTAGAAGTTGCCCGTGACGATGATAGCGCGGGGAGCCTCGACTCCCTGATTGAAATTGGTTTCGCTGACGCGGGTGAGTACACCGTGATCGTGAGCAGTTTTGGTGAGGTTAACGATTTCGTTGCTGGTTTTGGTCAATATGATCTAACCGTAGAATCCGCTGATATTGAAGCGCAAGTTGTACAGGCAACGCCCACCTTTGTGCCTTCTCCAACACCAATAGAACCATTACCAACCGTAGACCCGTTACAGGGCGGGGTTGATCGTGGTGTGATTGAAGCGGGACAGGTGGTGGAAGATGCGCTGACTGAGACTGAACTGTTACATGAATGGTCATTTGAGGCGCAAGCCGGTGACATCATCAGCGTTGACCTCAGCAGTGACGACTTCGACACGTATGTGCTTCTTTTTGACGCGAACGACGAAGAAGTTGCCCGCAACGACGATGGTGGTGAGGGCTTAAATTCCCTGATTGACAGTTTTGAAATTCCGGCGGATGGCACCTATACCATCTATGCCAGCAGTTATGGTCACATTCGTAACTTCACAGCGGGAGTTGGCGATTACACGCTGGCGCTGGTCGAAGGCACTGTAGCCGTCGTAGAGGTCACACCAACAATCGCACCGACCCAACCTGTTACCACAACCGAATTCGACTACAGTGGCGAAGAACAGGGTGAGATCACATTTGGTGATACAGTAGTCGGTAGCTTGAGCGAAGACACCCCCGCCCATACCTATACATTTGAAGCCAGCACAGGCGATATCGTGTCCATTGAACTTACTGCCGGGTTTGACACCTATCTCGTCCTATTGGATGAAAATGGCGATGTCCTAGAAGTTAATGATGACGGTGGCGAGGGCTTAAATTCTCTGATTACCGGATACGAAATCCTCGCAGATGGCACCTACACCATTTATGCCAGCAGTTATGGCAATGTGCTTGGTTTTATCATCGGCGAAGGTCGATATAACCTGACATTTGTCGCTGGCGAAGTTGCGATTGCACAGGTCGCCACCCCGACCCTAACACCAACATTCCCGATCACACCAACGTTAGCGCCGTTTACTCCGACTCCGCTACCGGACACGTTTGAAGCAGATGAAGATCTGGTTGTTGCGGTGCCACAGGGCGACATTGCCGTTAATGAGACGGTAACGAGTAGTCTCATCGAAGATGAATATGCACATGGCTATACCTTTAGCGCGGCGGTTGGTGACCAGATTACCATCAGTGTAGAAGGTGACTTCGATACCTATCTGGTTCTGCGTAATAGCACCAACGAAACCGTAACGTTCAACGATGATGGTGGCGAGGGCTTAAATTCTCAGATTTCACAATTCATCATCCCGGCAACAGACACCTATACCGTGATTGTCAGCAGTTATTCATTTGTGCGTCAATTCGGCGAAGAAATAGGTGAATACACACTCACGTTGAGTGATAGTGAAGATGTGGTTGACGTTACCCCGACAG
>DAOTXB010000116.1:0-3021 GCA_034435575.1 Anaerolineae bacterium | reverse complement strand
TTGTAAATTCCACTAAGCAGATTGAAGAACGTGGTCTTCCCCGCGCCATTAGGTCCGATAATCGCATGGGTTGTCCCCTGTTCGACCTGTAAGCTGACATCGTCTACGGCAACCAAACCGCCAAATTGTTTTCGTAAATTACGCGCTTCTAATATGATATTGTTCATAGTTTTGGTCAACACTTCGCTAAACAAAAGGGAGGCATCCAAAGACACCTCCCAGAGAGCGATTAAGCAATTCTTTCTTATTCTTCGTCTTCCATCATTTCGCAACGATCTTCGACGAGGCATGGTGGTGCAATGTCTTCTGCGGCGGCTTCAGCAACAAGTTCATAGTATGCGAAGGCTTCATCGTCGAGGTTATCAAGACGAACGAGATACATCGGGACAAGTGCCTGATGATCTTCCGCACGGATGGTGTATGTACCCTTCGGTCCTTCAAATTCCAGACCTTCAAGTTCAGGGATCAATACTTCCGGCAGTGTATCGCCATCGGTAGCCTCTACACCAGCGACGAGTGCTTGTGCAGTTGCAAATGAACATTCAGTAAACAGATCTGGTACATCGCCATCATAGTCTTCCATATGGCGCTCAACCATCCAGTCATTGATTTCGTTGTCTGGCAGGGTGTAGTGATACACAATCCAGCCGAGTGAACCAATCAAGTTTTCCGGTACGAGGAAAGGCATAAAGTCATTTGAATTGAATGCCTGTAACACGGTAATTTCGTCAGTGACACCAAGTTCACCGATTTGTTGGAGCAGGTTAATCGTAGTGCTCCCCGCCCAGATCACGATCAAACCATCAGCATCGGTTTCGAGGACTTCTTGCAAATAAGGCGTGAAGTCTGTGGCATCCAACGGTACGAGAATAGTATCGCGCACGAAGTTAATACCCTGACTGCCCAGTGCGAACTCCGCGGCGGCGGCGCTACCGGTACCAAAGGCGTAATCAGCGGCAAACTGGACAAAGTCCGTCCCACCGACGATTTCTTCCGCTAGTGGTGCAATAGTGAGGAAATCCTGGAAGGTGTTACGACAGATACGGAACATATTGTCATCAAAGTCTTCGCCAGTAATGTTCGGGGCGGCGGCAGGACCTGTGAATAACAATACGTCAAAATCATCAGCGAGTTGGATCAAGCCGAGGGTTGCACCTGAGCTTACGGTACCGACGAGGATCTCAACGCCTTCTTCAGTGATGAGTTCACGCGCTTGTTCAAGCGTGGTATCAGGATCACTGGCGTTATCACGAACGATCACTTCTACTGGACGACCACCGATTTCCATTGTACCGTCGGTTGCATATTCCAGACCGAGCATGAAACCATTATTAAGTTCCACACCATATACAGCCAAACCGCTGGAAAAGTCGGTCAGCAGACCAATTTTAAGTACATCTTCGTCATCATCCTGTGCGAATGCCGCGCTTGCGGTCATGCTCAAAAGCAGAACGATAACTAGAACAAAAATGGGGAGTTTTCGATTCATTACAAGTATCTCCTTAGAAAAAGTTGTTTTTAATTACCCGACACGGCGAACCATATCAGGGGAATCAACAGTTACGAGTGTGTTGCCGGTGCGATAACGACTGCTTCACCGTCTAAGATCACCTTATCATCTTGATTGGTGCAAGTAGTCTCAAACGTTGCAATTCGTTTGTCGTCACGATATTTGACTAGTGTGATGGTCGCGGTGATAGTGTCGCCGATATATACCGGAGCTTTGAAGTTCATCGATTGGCTCAGGTAGATGGTGCCCAAACCGGGTAAATCTGTGCCCAAAATTTGCGAAATCATGCTAGCGGTCAACATGCCATGGGCAATTGGGCGCTGGAAAACTGTCGTAGCGGCGTATTCTGCATCCAAATGGATAGGATTGGTATCACCAGAAACCTCAGCAAATGCACGGATGTCAGCTTCGGTGATGGTACGTGTACGACTTGAAGTAGCGCCAAGTGTAAGCGACACAGTATTCCCCCTTATAATGACCATTTCGTTGTTTTTAACTGAAAGGCTAATTGAATGGTCATTTGATAACATTCTCAAGTATAACGTGTTTGTATTTGCGAGCAAGTACCATTCAAAACCTCACGATAATCATGACATATATCACCGATAATCCCATATTTTCTACCGCGATTGAATGTGTGCATGAAAATTTGTATTAAACTCGTCGGGTTTTTCTACATAAGGCACATGCCCGGCACCGTCTAACACAACTTCTTCATAATGCCCGCCGTTGGCACGATAGTGGTCTAGTACAGCACGAGTCTGCCCGATCATGGGTTGTTGTGGGAAAACATCTACACCGGGATAATTTGGAATCACGCCCATTTGCCCATAAGTGGCAATATCCGCCAGCGATTGATCGGCAACAACTTTATCGTTCGCCCCACGAATCCATAACACAGGCGGTTTCGGATCAATCGCATAAAGTCTATCCATAGGATCAAGATATTTAGGAGAGAGGGCGTTATTCGCGCCCCATTTTCCCGGTGCAAAACCGGGCCAATTGGGCGAAGGCACAACATCACCAGCATACTCTTTGTCGCCCGTATGCGTGGCTAGTAGGGCAGAGAGCCATTCTTCCTCTCGTGGATGAACAACGCTCGCATCCCATAAGCCCCGCAAGGCATTACGCGGTGCAAACGGACTTTCGGTACCACGTTCATTTTCTGCCATCAAACGCACCACCTCTGGATTCACCAAGCCTGCGCCTGAACCCGCAAAATCTTCAGTGGTTGGTGTTCCCTGATTATCTTTTGTTGCCCCAAAACCAAACGGTGAACCGGGACTAATCTGTGTGACGGTCAAGAATCGTTCTGGAGCATCCATCATCAGTTGCCAGACAACACTACTCCCTAAAGATAACCCGACGAGATGTGTTTTCTCGATTTGTAGATGATCGAGCAGGGCAATCGCATCATCTGCAAGATCCCCCATGCCGCGTGTCGCGTCGATTTTCTTATCGGGGTCAGCATCTCCGTATCCACGTTGATCGTATGCAATGCCACGAAAGCC
>DAOTXB010000115.1:0-7938 GCA_034435575.1 Anaerolineae bacterium | reverse complement strand
CCCGTCATGCAGAACGTATCAAACATGACTTCATTCTGAATGATAACGATGCAGACGCACTCTATCGTATCTGCCAATATGTTAATGGCATGCCCCTCGGTCTTGAGCTTGCCGCAACGTGGGTGCGCGTATTATCGCCTATAGAAATTGCGGACGAAATTCAAAAAAGTCTGGACTTTTTGAGCACGTCTACCCGCAACATGCCCCTGCGCCATCACAGCTTACGTGGTGTATTCGAGCATTCATGGAAGCGATTAAACGCCGTTGAGCAGAACCTGTTGAGTCGATTATCACCCTTTTATGGCATGTTTACGCTCAAAGCCGCGCAGGATATTTCAGACGCGTCGCTACCGGTTTTGCTATCGCTGGTGGATAAATCACTCGTCCACCGTACCAGCAACGGTATGTACGAGATTCACGAATTGATCCGGCAATATGCATCGGAGAAAATGCTAGAAGAAGACCAGGAAGCCACGTTACACCGTTACATCGGTTACTACAGCAGGTTTTTAGACGATCAGTTGCTTAACCTTTATACGAATGAACAACGAACCGCGTTGGACGAAATTTTGCGGGCAATGGATAACATCCGTGAGGCATGGCGGCTGGCAGTTGAGCGAGAAGCATGGGATTTACTTCAGCCGATGATTACGCCCTTCCTCACATATTTCATGATTATGCCGTACCAGCAGGGACAACTCGCTACGTTATCAGGTAATGCACTGGAAAAACTTCGCCAATCCAACACAAACTTCGCCAATGGCGACAATCGTATGTTAGAAGCTGCATTGCTGATCGTCAATGCCAGCTCTTCGACGCATTTTATCCATCGTGATGAACTCACCCGTATGGCAAACGAAAGCATGGCGATCATTACGACATTGCCCGATAGTGAGGATTTGTTGACCCCTTGCATTTTGATCGCCTATAGCACCATCGCGCCGGGAATTCGTGGCGATCCTTATCTTGATGTGGTGTTTCGAGCAAGGCAAATCGCAGAAGCGCATAATAACGATTTCGCACTTGCCCTCACCTACTATCTTGAAGGCGCAATCTATCAAAATAACATCCGCTATGTGGAGGTCAAAGAACCACTCGAACGGGCGCTAGAGATTTTTGAACGTCATGATAATTATTGGGGTATTGCTCGCACGCTGACAAAATTATCGACAAATATGATGTCCTTAGCGGATTATGAAACCGCCCGTCAGCTTGATATGCGCGCACTCGAATACATCGAGAAACTCGGAGATGAACGCTGGTTACAGTACATGAAAACTGGTGTAATGAAAGACATAGACAAAGACTACGACATCGAAGAAGCCCTGCAAATGATGTATGATGCGCTACAATTTTATCAGCGTACAGGCTCACGTAGTCATATTGCCGGATCACTTTATCACATCGGCTGGGTGCTATTGTTCGCGGAACAATTTGATGAAGCTATCAATTATTTGAATCAATCGCTGAATATCGCGTTAGAATTAGGAAGCATGGCGGACATCGCATGGGCACGTATTTACAAAGCCTGTGCATACGTAAGTAAAGGGGACTTAGACCAAGCACAAAAGATCATCCAGCGTGCCTTGGAGGACATAGGCGATGCTCAATTACCCTGGAGTGTTGCCGGTGCCTATTTCGTGCTTGGCGACATCGCCCTCAAGCGTGAGGATTACCCCACTGCGAAGCAATATTATGATAAATCCATCTATATCACGCTTGAAATCAATTCGGTTTTGCAGGTATTACGTCACAGCCTCGGCATGGTGGAATGGATGTTGTGCAACGGCTACGAACAGGATGCCATCACCCTATTAATATTTATCAAAGACCATCAGATGATCGGTCTGGAAAGTCGCATTCGTAGTAAGCGCATTTTCAACCATGTGTTGAAAAAATTTAACAACGCAGTCATCACATCTGCACAAGCACAGGCAGAAATTATGCACTTACAGGATGCCATCGCGCTCATACCGGACTTTTCCGCGCCGCCGTTTCCCTGAGGCATACAGCTACCGATATTAAATAGAGACGACCAGTTATGATCGCCCCCCAAATAAACACTGTAGCCTGCCAATTCGCTTACACCAGACCGTGTTTTTCCGCGCCCTCTTTCAGGAAGGTGAAGCCTTCACGGGCGATGGTGTCTGAGCTTTCGGTTGGTGGTCGCCACAAGCACGTCGCCGCCGCCAAATCAGGGTTGATCGCCGCGAACGATTCAAGCACGAGCTTGCCGGTAAAGTTCGAGTCTTTTAACCCTTGCCATACTTCACCCCATTTGACCGTCCCGCTACCGACTAACCCACGATGACTTTCGCTCATATGGATGTAATCCAGCACATCTGCTGTATCGGTTAAGGGCTTGTAATAGCCTTCTTCCTCAATATTCATATGATACGTATCCGCATGCAGTTTGAGGTTATCCGCATACACATCAAGAATAGTCTCGCGGGTATCCGCCAGGGTGTTGAACAAATACGTTTCGTAACGGTTACAGGCTTCTAGTGCAAGGGTGATTCCGCGCGATTTCGCCTCTGCCGCCACGTCTTTGAGCACATCAACCACCGTTTGCCGTTCGTCATCAGTTGGTGGCACGCCTGTAAGTGTGCCCAATGAATAAGCGATACACCCACCAAGATATTGACTACCGACTTTTTCTACCTGTTCCAACGCCTCAAGCAAAAATGCTTTGGCTTTTTCCGGTTCATCCGGCATGTGTGCATCCTTTGGCAGTACCAGCGAACAGGTTGCGCCAATGCCCGCTTTCTTCAGTGCCGTTTTGTGACTATCGGCATCAAAATCAGCTGGTTTTAGCAAAGGGATTTCAATAAAATCGAATCCAATTTTCCCCGCTTCTTCAATTGCATAATTGCCGTCATCTGTCGTCCAATCACCGATCCAGACAAAGGCATGTGCGCCATAATTAACCATAAGTGTGTCCTTTGCTTTCGTTTAATCGTGTGCTACGTTTACCGTACCAATCAGTTGTTGCTACCTGTATTGTAATCCAAATGCGGTGAGTTTGTGAAAATCATCCTTAAGATGCGGGTACAAATGGTTAAATTGGTCAAATAAGGACATATAGCGTGCATGGTTTTCCGCGATGTGTGCAGAAATCGCACCATCCGGGCGTTGTATGCGCGCGCTTGCATCCTCGTACGATCGATACACGCCCACCCCAAGTCCAGCTAATAGCGCCACCCCTGTGCTTGTCTGTTCTGGTTGAGTGGATTTTTGTAACGACAACCCAAAAATATCAGCCTGAATCTGTCGCCAGAGTGCGCTTTCCGCGCCACCACCGGCGATGATTAGCTGGTCAATGTCGCCCGCCAAACTCACGCTGATGTCGAGCGTTTGCTTGAGTGCAAATATCACGCCTTCCATCACCGCCCGTGCAAGATGCCCACGCCCATGATAATCACTCAGTCCAATGAAAGCTCCCCGTGCCATAGAGTCCATATGGGGCGTGCGTTCACCGGAAAGATACGGCAAGAAGATCAGCCCATCGGAGCCAACAGCAACGCGTGATGCTTCGGCGCTCAAAATCGCATATGCGTTCGGATTAGATGCTAGACCTGTCACATTACGAAGCCACTTCAGCGATGCACCAGCGGAGAGTATCGCACCGAGTACATACCATTGATCCGGCAACGCATGATTAAAAACATGCAAACGGGGGTCTGTCGGAATTGGGTCGTCGCCATTTTTTCGCATTAAAGGGACGAAGACCTGCCCACCCGTGCCGATTGTTACTGATGCTATTCCTGTGCCCACCAATCCATTTGTGAGTGCCTGTGCGGGTTGGTCAGCACAGCCCGCAATCACCGGAATCCCGACAGCCAAACCGAGCGTCTGCGATGCACGTTGTGTCAATCGTCCAGCGATTTGTGTTGATTCCAAAACACTAGGTAATTTTGTAACATCTACGCCCACAAAGTCTGTAATGGATTGTGCCCAATTGCCATGCGACACATCGAACATACCTGTTGAAGCCGCGTCGCTGATGTCGGTTGCAATGTTTCCGGTCAGTTTGAGCCGTACATAATCTTTTGGCAGAACAATATGATGGGTTGCATCCAGTAAATCAGCCTTATTTTGCGCGATCCACAACAATGTGGACACCATAAAACCAGTTGCAGGCAGTGTTCCGGTCAGCTGTGCATAATCATCTGTACCAAATTGGTCAATTAACGCCTCAACCGCGCCTCTACTCCGTTGATCTGCCCAGATAATCGCCGGATGCACAGGCTTATGCGCCTCATCCAACATCACTGTACCGTGCATCTGCCCGGTTAAGCCAATAGCTATCACCGCATCGGGGAGTGTTCCTGTTTGTGCCATGACCTGTGGGACAATCACCGCGACGGCATCCCACCAACTATCAGGGTCTTGCTCGGCGCGGTCAGCAGTGGGCTTATCGACCCCATATTCGTGTGACGCGGTGCCAAGCACCTGTGCGGACTCCGCCTCTAAGAGCAACGCCTTAGCGCTAGATGTGCCGATATCAATAGAAAGAATGATGGACATTTCAAATGACTTTTATGCATACAAAATAGTTGATTGGAAATACGCAGACAAAATTACAGACGCATTTAGATATGCAAATGATAAGCGCATACATCACACTCCGATGACCTTGTCTGTTACAATATTATCATGAAGTTTTCTTATCATATGGAGAAAGCATATTATGGGTAAACGGCTACATGCCATTGTAGAAGGGCGCGTTCAGGGAGTCAGTTTTCGCTATTACACAGTACAACAGGCACGCCACTTAAACCTCACAGGATGGGTACAGAATAACCCGAATCATACGGTGGAGGTCGTTGCAGAAGGTGAAAACGCAAACCTAGAAAAATTGCTCACATTCTTACAATCCGGCTCCCCCGCCGCACAGGTTAACAACATACAGATATCATGGTCAGATGCCAGCGGAACATTTGACGACTTCAGTGTGCGCTATCAACACAGGTAAAATCAAAAATGCAGACAGCATTCACCACCTGCATCCAGCCATATTATCGTTATAAACAGAAACCTCGTCTAACTCATCATACACTCATGACGCATTTTCCGCACGGTGTTTGAGTGCCTTGCCAAATTCATCAAACACGGGGGTCATATCTGGAATACTGCCCCCGAACAACGGCAATAATAACCCTTTAAACTCCTCACGCATTGAGAACTTCACGGACTCAGCGCCCTGTGGGGTCAACGTAAACGTGCGTTCGCCACTAAACAACCCGAGCGGCATCCCCGATTTCCACACCATTTTGCGATTTGGCTCAAAAACTTCAACCTTTGGCTTAAACGCACGGTTCGGATCAAGTTTGGTCGTGATCGTAAGCGTCTCTCCGGGTGCAATCTTGCCATCAAGCGAGATCATATTTGCATCCCACTCTTGATATTTCGCGCCATTAGTCAAGATACTCCAGACCGTCTCGGCTGGTGCATGAATGTCGATTTCAGTGCTAAACGCTTTCATAAAATACAATTCCCCTTGTTGACCAGATTTCCATTTACGTTAAAGAACAAAAGTTCTTATGTAATCATTATACTCTAAGTAAAGCATCGCGTACAATAATCAAGATTTTTCAAATTCAGTTTTCAGTACTATCTGGAATTCTGGGCATGATACCAGCCTAATTCAGCCAAGGGCGCGACATATTTCTTCATCTCCATCGCTCGCGGGTTAGAAGCGTTGCCCTGCATCGCCCGTGCCACAATCCCCTGTGCAATTGCCGCTAATCGGAAGGTGTTAAACGCCATATAAAAGCCCGGATTTGTGATCGGGTCACGCCCTGTCAACGCGCAATAGCGACTGATGTATGCGTCAAATGTGGGAATGCCGTGCGCCTCGTAATCCAACCCTTGAAAGCTCCCCATTACATCACCGTCAACCTTTGGCATATACCACGGCATCATGTTATAGGTCAAATCTGCAAATGGATGACCGAGCGTACTCAGTTCCCAGTCCAAAACCGCCGCAATTTTCGGCTCAGTGGGATGGAACATCAAGTTGTGTAAGCCCATATCCCCATGAATCACCCGCGTTTCCTCGGTGTCGGGTGTGTTATCCGGCAACCAGTCGATCAACCGATCCATCGCAGGAATATTTTCAGTTTCACTCGCTTTATATTGTTTTGTCCAACGTCCAATTTGGCGGGCAAAATAGTTCCCTTTTTTCCCGAACGTATCCAATCCCACCGCATCCGGTTCAATCGTGTGCAGTTGTGCCATCGTCTGCAAAATTGACTCAAATGCATTGCGACGCTCATCAGGCGATAAATCCGGCATATCGGTCTTCCACATCACCCGACCGGGGACAAAATCCATCACAAAAAATGGCGTGTCTACCCCATCGAAATCATCCGCGTACACATAGGTCTTTGGCACAGGAAAACCCACCGACCCAACCGCCGTCATCACACGATATTCACGGTCTACAGCATGGGCAGATGGCAATAATTTGCCGGAGGGCTTGCGCCGGAGCACATAATTTTTGTCCGGTGTAGTCAGGCGATAGGTGGGGTTACTTTGCCCCGCCTCAAATGGTTCAACCGTCAACGGACCCGTAAAGCCATCTATTTTTTCCGTCAAGAAAGCTGTCAATAGATCAACATCTATGCCTTGTGGTGCAGGTTTTTCGCTCATGAGTATCCCCTGCACTAACGATGTTTCTTGAATTCAAGGCGGGCAACAGTACGATTATGCACCTCATCAGGACCATCAGCGATACTCAGGGTACGAATCTGGGCATACATATAGGACAACCCGAAATCATCACAGATGCCTGCCCCACCAAAGGCTTGAATTGCCATGTCGATCACCTGACGCGCCATACGGGGTGCCGCTACCTTAATCATCGCAATTTCCGCACGGGCTTCTTTGTTTCCAACCGTGTCCATCTTGTGCGCCGCGTCGAGTGTTAATAATCGTGCCTGATTAATCGCAATTCGGGCTTCTGCCACGCGTTGTTGCCACAGCGTCATATCGGATAATCGCTGACCGAAGGCTTCACGGTCAAGCAAGCGGGTACACATCAGCTCAAGCGCTTTTTCCGCCGCGCCAATCGTCCGCATACAGTGATGAATACGCCCCGGTCCCAGCCGTCCCTGTGCAATCTCAAAGCCACGTCCTTCGCCCAGAATTATATTTTCTGCCGGAACGCGCACATCAGTGAATTCTATTTCTGCGTGTCCATGCGGGGCATCATCATAGCCAAAAACGGGCAACCAGCGCACAATCTCTACACCGGGCGTGTCCGGCTCAACCAGAATCATACTCTGCTGTGTATACGTTTTTTCTTCTGGATTAGTCTTGCCCATCACAATCCAGACCTTACAACGTGGGTCAAGCGCACCGGATGACCACCACTTACGCCCGTTAATCACATACGAATCACCATCACGGGCAATCGAGAGCGAGATATTTCGCGCATCCGAGGACGCGGTATCAGGCTCGGTCATTAAAAATGCAGAGCGAATTTCGCCAGCTAATAAGGGTTTTAACCAGCGCTCCTGCTGGGCTTCGCTCCCATAACGATCCAGCACTTCCATGTTACCCGTATCTGGTGCGGAGCAGTTGAACACCTCACTGGCAAAAAACACCTTCCCCATTTCCTCAGCAAGGGGTGCATATTCAAGGTTCGTCAAGCCTGCACCGTGGTCGCTCGCGGGTAAAAATAAATTCCATAACCCCTCCGCTTTTGCCTTCGCTTTTAGCGTATCCATAATTTCCGGCACATGCCAGCGGTCACCATTCGAGCGTAATTGACCGTAAAACGTGTCTTCATTGGGGTATATGTGCTCGTCCATAAAACGACGCACTTTATCGATCAAAATACGAGTATTTTCGGGGTAATCAAAAATCATATGTTTGCTCCACATTTAAGAATAATCGAATCACTATTCAATAAACGTTAGTTTACCGTAAAAT
>DAOTXB010000114.1:0-5266 GCA_034435575.1 Anaerolineae bacterium | reverse complement strand
TCGCGTGCTGGATGCCGGTGCAGATTTTGTCGTATCGCCCGCCTTCCAAACCGATGTTGTCAAAACTGTATTGGCGGCAGATGTACTCGTCGCACCCGGCGTTGCCACACCGAGCGAAGCCGTCGCCGCGTGGGAGATGGATGTCAAACTGCTCAAATTATTCCCGATTGGCGCATTAGGGGTAGACTACTTCAAGGCAATTCACGGACCACTCGCACATATGAACTTCATGTGTAACGGGGCGATGACCCCCAACAATGCCCATGACTTCATCAAAGCGGGTGCGACAGCTGTAGGCATGGCAGGTTGGCTCACTGGAAGCGGATCACCGCACCGTGATGATACCCTCATATCCCGTGCAAAACAGGTGCGCCTTGCCGTAGATTCCGCCCGTTCAGATACCCCGCTTACTCGTGAGATTTAATTCTACGGCTAAGGTAATGAACTTAAATCAAATCTAGCAGGAGTTCAGCAAGCGCTTCGCCATGTGTTTCTGGTGCAATGTGATCCGCCTCAAACTCACGATACCTCCAGCCGTCAGCTTTTGCCCTCGTTCCGATCTCAGCTAGGGTTGGGGCAAAGGGCAGACTGTTCTTAGTAAATAATACATAATTGCGTGGCACGTTACTCGCATCCGTATGGCTTAATGTAATGGGTTGCGTCAGAGTTTTTAAGGGCTGTGCTGTCTTACGCGGTTCAGGTGGATGATGTGGCACCTGCCATCCATCACCGACCTGTTGCGCGATTTCTTGCATACCAGCAACAATTTCAGGAAATAGATCAGCAACTGCTTGCCCATCTTGCGGAACCATCGCATCCAGATAAATAATTTGCTTGATGCGCTCCGGTATCGCATCCACCACACCTGTAACCACCATGCCACCATAACTGTAACCGACCAGCACAACATCCTGTAAGTCCTCATACACCAGCACATTGACTACATCTTGAATATGCGTATCAAGATTGGTATCAGGCGTTCCAAGATGAACACGCTCACCAATACCCGTGAGCGTCGGAGTATAAACCTCATGCCCTGTGGACCGTAGAAACTGCGCGATAGATTTGAGATACCAACCGCCAGCCCATGCCCCATGTATAATCACAAAATTAGCCATAATGTATCCTTCTATGTTTTGTGTTGGAACATTATAGTCTCCCCCATTTGAAACATACAAATGAGGGAACTTTATCTTACCCAAAATCTGCCGCGAACAGGTTTAACTCCGGCAGATCTGGCATGTCTGCTTGGAACAACCAAGCATCAAATAAAGCATCCAGCGACACGCCACTCATTTCTTCGGCAATTGCGATAAAATCTTCCGTAGAGGCGATGCCATCATGATACCGTTCCGTATATGTCCGCAAGCTATCAAAGAACGCAACCTCACCAATTGTCAATCTCAATGCGTGTAGCGTTAATCCACCACGCTGGTACACCGCACCCGCAAACAAATTATTCGGACCCGGATCACCCACCAACAAATTCGGATTAATCCCAACTTGCTCTGCCGCTTCCTGTAAACGGATCGCCGACAAGAAGTCGTAGACACCACGCACGGTCACCTCACCATTGTTAAATGGCGCTTCATTGATGAGGGCGATCAAATCCGCATCGCTGATTCCATTAGCACTAATACTGGCAGTCAGTTCAGCTACTTGTGTTTCGTCAATCACCCGATTCAGCAACGCATCAAGCGCCACAAACGCCGCTTCTGGGGACAATGTTACGTTCATCAACTCAAACTGCGAAAAGGCGTTAACAAGTTGCCCCCGCGTAACCGGAATACGCGTATCTGCCATATTCTCATACATTGCGCGAATGCGTCCGTCCCGCGCATTTTCCCCGCGTGTATGTTCCAGCCACAATACCTCGGCATAGGTTGCGAAGCCCTCGTTCAGCCAGATATGTTGCCATTGTGCCGGACTCACACTATTACCAAACCATTGATGCGCTAATTCATGCGCCACCACACCCTCGGTTGTAAAGGCGTTGCCAAAGGTCGAGAGCGTCTGCGTTTCTAATGCAAAGCCAAGCGGAATATCATGCACCACCGAGCCATAGGTTTCAAACGGATAGGGACCGAAAACAGTCTCAAAGAAGTCGATCATCTCATCCTGTAACGCGAAATTTTCCGTCACATCATCAGCCAGACCTACTGCAAAGTAATTACGTATCCGCGTGCCATTGCTACTCGCACTCTCATCAATATCAAACTCGCCGATTGCCAGCGTAGTCAAATAGCTTGTCATCGGATCACTCGATTCCCATGTGTACGTCACCTGATCATCTCGATAAAGCACACCCTCCAACGTACCATTCGCGCCAACCACATACGGCGCATCAACCGTGATTTGGTACGTATACGTTGCCTTATCAGCAGGATGCTCATTGACAGGGAACCATCCTGCCGCGCCCGTCGGTTCTCCGGCGATCATAATCCCATCACCATAATTCGTCCAACCGCCCCGCTGTCCCTGATTCGGTGTGCCGGAATATGCCACAACCACAACAAAAGACTCGCCTTCCGCTACAACTTCCGGCAGGGTGATTGTTAATTCACGCTCGGTGCTTTCATATTGCGCCTCGACACCATCCACCGTAATTTGTGAGACTTCCAGCTCGTACAGATCAAAGTTAAACCGTCCCAGATCTTGCGCCGCCGTCATCTCAATCGTCGCCACCGCATCAATAAAATCCTGCGCCACGTCCACCGCAATCTCTAACGTGTAATGTTGCACATCGTACCCGCCATTCCCCATCAATGGATAATACGGATCACCAATTCCCGCTGTACCGATCAGCGCATCATCAAGATCACCATCATCCTGCGCGAACGCCATAAATGGCACCAGCATCACGACCAGAACGATAACTAATAACCGTAATTTATTCATCAATACATCCTTATGTTTAATTCTGAACACCCAATCAACAAACCGATTTTATTCAAGGGAGTAAATTGTGAGAGAAAGACATCGTCTAATGTCACTCACTCGCCACACTCACCACTCATTCAACTGTAAAATTGTTAACATCTTATGGGTAAACCCTGAATTTCCCCTAGCATTTGAAATATATTGAACACAAACCTTGAGCATTGATTTCCATTTAACAGTATGATTCAATCAAGATGTTCAACCAGACGTATGGAGCCAGTTGCAATGAGCGATCATCCCCTAGATGCACCGATTGTGGTCAATCGACTATTTTATCCGCGCAAAGCAGAACGTGGCACCAGCGTCGTACCGAATACAGTCGATGGTACGGTAGTGGTCGACGAAGCCAACAACATCGAAATTGGTTACCGGATGTACCAACCCGCTGTGGCAAAAACCGTTATCCTCTTTTTTCATGGGAATGGCGAAGTAGCATCAGATTATGACATGATCGCAGGACAATTTCTGCAATTAGATACCATCCTCATTATCGCCGATTATCGCGGTTACGGATGGAGCACCGGCACCCCCTTAACCAGTAAAATGCTCCCTGATGCGGAGGCTATCGCCAATGCGCTACCAGAAATTTTGGGTGACCATGCCAGCTTACCGCGCATCATCATGGGGCGCTCATTGGGCAGTGCATCAGCCATTTATCTCGCTCATACCATGCAGACACAATTCAAAGCCCTGATTCTTGACAGCGCCTTCGCAGAAGTGCCGTCAATTCTACGCTTGCTCGGCATGGCGTTGACCAGCTTCAGCACACAAAAAATGCCCGTAGAAAATGCCAAACGCATGGAGTCAATCCATCTTCCCTTACTGGTCATTCATGGTGAGGAGGATAGCCTACTCCCCATACATAATGGCGAAAAACTCTATAATGCTTCACCCGCAACAGACAAGACATTTTTACGTGTGCCACAGGCAGGGCACAACAACGTCATGTATTATGCAGGTGACAATTATTTCAACTCAATCAATGCGCTCATCACAAAGGCGATAAACTAACCCATGACACGACGAATCGTGGTGAAAGTCGGCACCACCACCCTGACCGATGGCACAACTTATCTCAAACGACAGCGTCTGCTAGAATTGGTGCAACAATTGGCAAAAGTCCATCAAAGTGGTGCAGAAGTGGTACTGGTGTCTTCCGGTGCACAGGCGGCAGGACGAGAACGCCTCGGCTTCCCGGATCTTGGTAAATCTCTCCCCGCCAAGCAAATGCTCGCCGCTGTTGGTCAAGGACGGTTGGTGCATCATTACAGCCAATTGTTCGATATATTTGAGATTGTCGTCGCGCAAATTTTGCTCACCCGCGATGACCTCAGCAATCGCACCCGTTATTTGAACGCCCGCGATACCCTGCTAACCCTCATCGAACGGCGCATCATCCCTATCATCAATGAAAATGATACGGTCGTCACCGATGAAATTCGTGTCGGTGATAACGATAATCTGTCTGCGATGGTGGCAAGTGTCGTCGAGGCGGATCTATTGATTATGCTGACCGATCAACAGGGCTTATTCACCGCCGACCCACGACATGATTCCAACGCGCAACTTATCTCTAATGTAGAGCGTGTGGACGAAACGACTTATGCACTCGCCGGTGGTACGGGCACAAGCCTCGGCACGGGGGGGATGGCGACAAAAATCGAAGCCGCACAGACAGCAAACCGTAGCGGAGTCACCGCCATCATCGCGCATGGAAGCGAACCGGATGTCATCACTCGTATCCTTGCTGGCGAAGAAATCGGCACACGCTTCGCCCCGGTAAAAAGTCAAGTAGAAAGCCGCAAGCGCTGGTTACTTACTGACCGTATACAGGGTAAAATCCATATCGACTCCGGCGCATCCCGTGCCCTCACGCGTAAAGGGGCAAGTCTGTTGCCCGTCGGCATGACACAGATCAATGGCGAATTTGAGCGTGGCGCGACCCTCGCCGTTTATGACACAACTGGCGAAGAGATCGCACATGGGATCAGCAATTACAGCAGTGTGGAACTCGCACGCCTATGCGGGGTTAAATCAGGGGAGATCAATACGATTCTCGGCTACAATTACGGCGATTACATTATCCACCGCAACAACATGATCGTATTGACCTAATCTTCCCATCTTCTCCCTCTTATTATCATGCCTTTTTCTGCGAGAGTTTTGACGGCACTTTCAGCGGAATTTGGATTTCAACCAACCAAACCGCCTCATCATCTGGTGTCGTCAAATACACCTCGCGGACTGCACCATCAATCTCATATTGATGCGTTTCTACATAACGCCCCAGTGCTTCGTAAGCCCCCGCCCAGCTTTCATTATGCCC
>DAOTXB010000113.1:0-2826 GCA_034435575.1 Anaerolineae bacterium | reverse complement strand
GTGTTGAGGATGAGGTCTACGGGCACATTCGCCTGCACCGTCTCCAGAATCCGCGATTCCTTGCTGACATCACGAATATAGTCGGTGACCTCTTTCAGTTGTGCATCATCGACCAGATCGACCTTGTTGAGGATGACCATATCCGCCATGCCGATCTGATTCATCGCCAGCACAGCGTGTTCGCGGTCAATATCAAGGATTTGCTCGGCATCAATGACGGTCAGCACACTGTCGATCCGCACCTGTGGCACATGGCGAAAGGTCAGCGCCACATCAATCGGATCACACACCCCGCTGGTTTCCACGATGATGTATTCGGGTTGGTCATCCCGTTGCAATAGGTCGAGCGTCGCCTGCAGAAAATCGCCCCGGATCGTACAGCAGATGCACCCGTTGGATAGGCTTACGGTGTCGTCTGCGTCCACATCGACCACCAACTGTGAATCAATGTTGACCGCGCCAAAATCGTTGACCATAACCGCGATCTTCATGCCGTGTGTGCCGTTCAAGATACGATTAAGCAGGGTTGTCTTGCCCGCACCGAGGAAGCCGGTCAGGATGGTTAAAGGGGTCGGATTTTGTGTCACAGGGGGATACTCCCGCATTTACTTAACAGGGTGATGAACATTACAGCATATACAAAGTGAGGTGTGTTGTGTGGAGAAAAAATACCACACGCCAGATGGCTCCGATAAACGTGTACCGGAGCGCGGCGTATGGTGACGTTAGTCGCGGATGACGTTTTTGAGGGTCAAGCCACGACGTCTTAAGAATGCCGTCAAGCCAATTTTGTCGATTGTGCGAAGTTCAGATGTTGAAACCTTCACACGCACACTGCGCCCGATTTCCGGGACAAAAATGCGCTTGCTTTGCATATTGGGTTTGAACTGACGGCGTGTACGCTTTTGTGAGAACGACTTGTTATTACCGAATTGCGGTTTCGCCGCGCTCACGCGCTTCTTTTGGCGTGCCATTTGCGAATTTCCTGTCTCTAATTATTGCACCTAATCACGTAACTTGCCTATTATATAAAGATTATGCGCGAGAATACAGGCGCAATTTTGAACGAATCACATGGCGCACCACGCTCGGGTTTTCGCTAGGGTGTAGCGCGTTGTAATACAGGGTGCAGATGCGTAAACAACATATCGGAGTCATCAATAAAAGAGCCGAAGTGTTGCCCCGCTTCATTGCCCATAATGCTTTCGGCGGCGGCTTGTGCCTGTGCCACACTTTCCCAATGGACGATGTCTACCCAGCGTTCATCATCACGGAGGAGTTCGCGCTTGATAAATCCGGGAGCGGAATCCAGAAAACTGTTCACACTATCTGCCGCCTGTTGGAACGCATCTACGTCCGCGCCATCTTTCAGTTTAAACACAACTAACTCAACAACATGTGACGTTGCCATTTTGGGGTCTCCTTAAGGTAAATTTTGTACGATAAAGACACCATACCGCAGGCAACTGACAACCCTATGTCAGCATGTCCACCACCGTTTGTAATTCTGCGCGAATCTGCTCACGGATAGCTTGTGGCGCTAAAATTTCCACACCCGCGCCCCAGCTGAGTATCCATGCTTTGATCTCCAGCAATTGCTCCACACGATAAACCATCACCGTACCGGTTGCATCAGCGGATTCATCCAAGACATAACCATAATGTTGCCGTTCACGCACCCAGCGCACAGTATCCGGCAACACTCGCAACCGGATGGTCAACAGGTCACCTGAAGGGTTGTTTTGAGTTGATGTGTTATGGTCATGGGATTCTGACAGCGTAAAGATCGCATCCAGCACTTTCAACGTTTGAATACGATTTACACGGAAGCTACGCTGATCCTCGCGCAAACGACAATAACCACTCAGATACCATGCGCCGTTGTAATAGCTAAGGCGGGCGGGTTCCACTTCGCGCGTGGTCAGATCATCATTATTACGACTGTGATACGTCATATTTACGACACGATGCGCTTCTATCGCGTCTATCAAGGTGAGGATATGGGGTGCTTCCAGGTCGAAGAGACGATCAGGCATGACAAAATCAATCACCTGTACCAATGAATCAACACGGGCGCGGGTGGCTTCTGGCAAAATTGCGGCGATTTTGATGATCGCTTTGCGGGCATGATCGGGCAAGTTACCCGCAGATTGACGCGTGAGCATCTGTGCGCCCAGTGTAAGCGCTCCCGCTTCATCCGGCGTAAAGACCAGCGGTGGCAGGTAAAAGCCATCCATCAATTCATAACCTTCACCGGGGAGCGACACTACGGGCACGCCCATGTCCAACAAAGCGGCAATATCACGATAGACTGTGCGGATCGTTACGCCATAGGTATCGGCGAGGTCTTGCGCCCGGATGCGTTTATAGCGCCGTAAACGAAGCAAAATATCAAATAGACGATCAATCCGGTTCATGATGTGCGCTGTCCTTACGCGTCCTAATCATCGGACTCGGATGCGGTGGATACGGGCATTTCGCCGATAATCATCAGGGCATACGCGCCGGTTGCGCTCTCTGCACGGCTAGATGCACGCAGACCCACCGATTCAATGTCACCTGTGGCGATTTCTATTCCCGCAGAAAAGCGATTGCCGATGATGCTATCCTCGCCGTCAGCATAGGTCACCCCCGCGCCGTCCATCGTCAGGATATTGTCACATTCGCGCAGACCGGCATCATCACAGGTCAGCGTCGGCGTATCGGGGTCATCACCTGCAAACAGCGCGAGATACGGGTCGATTCGGCTCGGACCATCCGCCACCATATACACCTGCATGGTGGTTGATTCCGCGACTAACGGACCCAAGCGCACATCGAGCACAT
>DAOTXB010000112.1:0-5054 GCA_034435575.1 Anaerolineae bacterium | reverse complement strand
CGCCGAAAAAGGTGCAACGGTGGTGATGGCAGTCCGCACCCTGAGCAAAGGTGAGCAAGCCAAGAACGATATTCTGAAAGCCTATTCGAGCGCATCCCTTGATCTCATGACGCTCGATGTGGGGGACTTGAGCTCCGTCCGTGAATTTGCAGAGGCATACAAGGCGAAATATGATCGCCTCGATATTCTCATGAATAATGCAGGGGTTATGGCAATTCCGCGTCAGTTGACCGTTGATGGTTTTGAGATGCAACTAGGTGTGAACCATCTCGGACATTTCGCATTGACGGGCTTGTTGATCGATGTCATCGTCAACACACCGCATGCTCGTATCCACAATGTGAGCAGTAGCGCTAACTACATGGGTGAGATTAACTTTGATGACCTAATGGGTGAGGAAGACTATGGTCGCTGGTCTGCTTATGGGCAGAGCAAATTAGCGAACGTGTTTTTCACCTTTGAACTCGACAAACGTCTCAAAGCCGCCGGTTATGATACCATCGCCAACAGCTCACACCCCGGTTTGGTGATCACTAATTTACAAGCCAACAGCCTCGAGCAATCAGGTAACAACGCATTGGAGAAAATACTCTATCGTATCGTGGAGCCATTAATGGCACAGGATATTAGCATGGGGATACTGCCGATGCTGTATGGTGCCACCGCTGATAATGCAAAGGGTGGGGTATTCTACGGTCCAAGACGCTTCAACTTGCGTGGCTATCCAGCTCAGAAGAAAGCCAATAACTCTGCCAATGATGCCGCCGCTCTCAAACGCTTCTGGCAAGTCTCTGAACAGTTAACAGGTGTACAGTATTCATCGCTAGATCTTGTAGGAGTTTAGTGAAAGCCTCTGTATTAGGAACACCGTTCATAAACAATTGATACATCTATCCGCAATTTCATTGATCTTATATTGTTGTGGATAGAATATTTCAAAAGGGTACGTATTGAACGCCATAAAAAGACGTAAGGAGACACATAAGAATGCGCCGTAAATACATCATTGATAGTGGCTGGCAAGTGTTATTCAAGGATGTTGATGTATCGCCTCAAGATGTCTTACGCCATGCTCGCCTGCCACTGGATTTGCTCAGTCGTAAATCACCGACAGTGACTGCGGACGAGTACTATCGCCTATGGCATGGTTTAGGCTACGTCATGCGTGATGAACCGACGTTCCCTTTGCGTTTTGGGCGTTCGATTACTGTAGAAGTTTTCAGTCCACCATTATTTGCCTGTTTTTGCAGTGAAAATCTGAATATTGCGGCTAAACGATTGTCCTATTATAAGCCACTTGTTGCACCCTTCACGCTTGATGTATCACAGGCACAGCACGCGACTACAGTCAGCTTCAACGGTTTTCCGCCCGGGGACCTCGTGCCAGATATTTTGATTGCCGGTGAGTTGGTCTTCTGGGTGCAGATTATCCGAATTGCGACCCGTGAACACATTATCCCGATGACAGTGCATACAACACTGGCATTGCCGGAGCGTGACGCGTATGAGGCATACTTCGGCACGACAATAAAACGGGATACTTTCAACGGTGTGACCTTTAATGCGGAAGATTCAGAGAAGCCGTTCTTAACTGCCAGCGAATCTATGTGGTCAATCTTTGAACCCCAACTGAACCTGCGTATGCAAGATTTGGAGCAGAAATCGACCTTCCGCGAGCGTGTTCGTGCCTGCCTGATGGAGATCATCGCGAGTGGACAGTATTCAATGGCTGATGTTGCGTCACGGTTGGCGGTGAGCACACGAACACTGCAACGTCGTTTACGTGATGAAAGTACGAGTTTTCAAAGAGAGCTGGACGGTCTGCGCGAAGAACTCGCCCGCAACTACCTGTCACGCTCCAATTATTCCAGTGGCCAGATCGCGTTTTTACTGGGCTATGAAGACCCGAACTCATTTTTCCGTGCTTTCCGATCATGGACGGGACAAACACCAGAAGTGGCACGTGCCAATATGCAACTGTAAAATGGGTTAATTTTACCCATGTTTGGCGCGTAAACGATCTGCTTGAGCGTGCATCCCACCTGCTTCCAGCCGGGCAATCAATGCTTGCGCTTTACCCCGTGTGTGGAAGGGACCACCTTCCCGCAATACGGTCATCATCGGGTCTACATTGGTGGTACTGGTGAGTTTGTTCTCTTCCTCCCATTCTGCAAGCATAGACATCGCCCGTGCCACCAATTCTGGATGATCCTCCGCGATGTTATGTTCCTCATGCGGGTCAAAGTCGAGGGCAAACAGCATCACCGGATCAAATTCCTTCAATCCGTCATGATACGTGCGGATGCAAATGAAATTCTCAAAACGTACACTCCGCTGACACGACCACGCATTCTGACTAACAACCACATAGGGGCGCGAAATTGTCTCTCCCTTACGAAATGCCTCACCAAATGATTGCCCATCCCAATTCTCAGGCACTATACCACTCACCAGCTCGACCAGTGTCGCGCCCCAATCATAGTGATAATGCAAACCATCATCGACCCGTGCATCGTCGGTCACTCCCGGCATACGCACGATCAACGGCACACGGCTTGTGAATTGGTCAGCCGTTTGATGATCGCCCCACACATTGAGCTCACCCAGATTCTCCCCATGGTCGGCGCTGATGATAACAATCAGATCATCGTACACACCGAGGTGTTTGAGTGCCTCCACAACCTCGTTCAGATGATCGTCCATATAGCGCACCCCCACATCATAACCATCGACCCACATCTTTGCCGCATCCAACGACTCAATCCTCATCGGTACACGCGGATACGTTTCCCAGTCCGGGTTGTGTTCATGGTTTGGCTCAAATGCGCTATGAGTACCATAACTCTCTAGGCAACGGTCAAGCATTTCCTGCGTATAAAAATCGGGCAATGGATCATCAGCGAAGGGATTACCGTAGGCTTTCGGCGTGCGATATGGCGTATGGGGGTCCCAGTAGTTGAGATGCAAGAACCAATCATCTTCGCTAGCATTTTGTTCAATCCATGCTAGCGCAAAGCGGTTGATTTCGTCAGCCGTTTCCATACCCGCCTTGCCTGTGTTATGAATTTCGTCAAACCCCGCGTACCAATGCCATGCTGAGTGACGATGCCCGAATGAACTAATCGTAGCCGTTCGTAATCCAGCACGTTTAAGCGCGCTCATCCAGCCGGTTTCCCGGAAGACATCGCCGAACCCGCGTTCTTTACCCTCAATATAGGGTTGGGACGCAGTACCCCCATGCCCAACCACGCCCGTGTGATAGCCGTTACGCCCACTCCACAACGCGGTACGCGAGGGCAAACAGGGCGCATCACTCGTATATATATTGGTAAAACGGGTGCTTTCTCTAGCAATCGAATCAATTGTCGGGCTAGTGTTACGTTGATAGCCGTAACAGCCTAAATGATCCGGGCGCATACTATCAATATCAACATAAAGAATTCGCATATGATTTTATCTCGACTTTTCACATTCATACAGCATAACACAGTGCCTGTACGAGGGTGTCAAAATAGGCAGATGGGATTTTTAGGATGTCGGGTTTTGGAGGTGATATGATAAAAGTCGGATGGGATTGCCAGAGTAGTTGACGCACATTTGCAATGGCATCACTAAATGATGCACCGCTTTTAGCGATGGCTTTTCATATTGCACCTAGAAGGTGCGACCTTGCATTAGCTGGTTAGTCGACCATTCTCTTTTGGTGCGCTTCTACTTCTCGTTATTTCTTCTCTTGCCATGCGACATATTTGCGAATTATTCAGTGCGTTGGTTAGACACCTCATCGAGGATATGAGCCCGTTGGGGTGTCGTCGTTTGCCGAATTGATTGTAGACGGTTCTAAAGAAGAGGCGGGTGTGGAAATACAAAAAGCGCCAAGTTCTGATAACTTGACGCCAAGTGTGATTAGTTTGATAGCTAGGACGAGAGCGATGGGTATGGATCGCCTTTTGATTGTGTGATTTTTGTGGCAAGAATATTGTATCCAAAGACGATACCAGAGTATGAATTAGCGTGAAACTTATTTCCTCGTATTTACACTTAGGTTCTCATACCCCTTAGCTTACTATGAAATTTGTTTGTAGAGGGCTAATGGGTAAAATTATCCCTTGCTTGTTACCGAGAAAGTCAATTCAAAGATCCTGTTTTATCCTTCTCCTTCTGTTGGTTCAAAGTATCCCGTAAACTCTACATTTCCATCGCATGTGCCCAGACCGGGAATCTCAAACTGAAGCACCATTGAGCCGTTGAAGGCTACGTCTGTGTCGAAATTGATGTTCATCAAAACCTCACCCTGCATCTCGCCCGATGGATCAATCGGGAAGGTATAGATATAATTTGCACCTTCTCGAGCAATATCAGGGATACTGGTAAACAAGCGACCATCAGGGCTAAGTTGTTCATCTGTGGTCTGTAAGTTGTCAATAACAACATCTGCTTCCTGAATATCCTCTGCAACGGAATCTGGCAATAGCTCTGCACCGGGTATATTCAACACATCACCCACACCACCAAACACCGCCACACCTGCATTGATAGAGTCCGCGTTTAAAGGAATGGGGACTTGGTTAATTGGTAAATCCAATGTTTGTCCAGGACACGCGATATTTATAGTTTGCGGTACCATATACCATAAGCCTTCGCGTGAACACTCATTCGGTTCATCAGGTGCTTCGCCGATGGCAATGACCGAGAACACATGAATACGGGAAGGTGGTGGATCAAGTGTACCTTCGTTCCAGTCATTACCTCCGCGGGAACCATTCTGGGCGATGCTCTCTAGCGTCACGAAATAGCCCTCACGATTTTCTCGCAAGTCACATTCATCGTATTCTGACGGCGCGACTGGACCGATGTCAAAACAAACCCCTTCATCACGCGTTGCCTCGCCGGACGTTACAATGTCCCCAGATTGTTTAGTCACTTCATAGGAGAAATCGTTGCGTCCTTCTTCCGGTAGTTGATGATAGACGTTGATCCCATAACATACAGTACGTGTTTCGCCGGGGGCAAGCGTTAGCCTAGACCCATTTCCATCAGGTTGTCGGCTCAGG
>DAOTXB010000111.1:0-1556 GCA_034435575.1 Anaerolineae bacterium | reverse complement strand
CCATTATGAACCACATCATGCGACTATAGGCAATTTCATAGCATGTTGTAACCTGCGCTTAATCAAAATGACATACATTGACTTATATATTGCATGAGTTTTTTTAATTGTCGCACCAAAACACCCTGTTTCGGTGTTTAATAGAGTGAGATGCAATACAGTTGTAGTGTGGGCAACAGTAGCCATCATCAAAAAGAAGTTCATAGATTTGTTGACAACTACAAACTTTAAGCACACAATTGGCAGTTCGATGCGTATGCTCGTCATGATTTATGTCGTCGTATCGTCCGAATTGCGAGAGAACAAACTATATCGTTTTGCGTGTTGAACTAAAAAGGTGGTCAACAATAACTTATGATTGATAACTACTATGTTGGGATGACAATTGTCGTGGTAATAAGTTACCTGCTCGGTTCCATTCCTACCGCCTTCGTTATAGCACAGCTCAAAGGGATCAATATCTTTGAGATTGGGAGTGGCAACATGGGCGCGACAAATGTCAGTCGTGCAATTGGCACACGTTGGGGTGTTGCCGTGATGGTTTTCGACATGATTAAAGGGGCGATTGCGATTGCAATTTCTCGTCAGATTATGCCGGATAGCACCGCCGCCGCCACAACAATTTCCGCAATTTCTGCAATTATCGGGCATAACTGGTCTTTGTTCGCCTCAATGCTCACCGGTAAAGTTAAGGGCGGTAAAGGGGCATCCACCGCATTTGGCACCTTATTGATGATTGCACCGGTACAGGTCATTCTTGCTATGGCATTGCTGGGCGGGGTGATTGTCGCCCGTACCCGTTATGTCTCCTTAGCGGTCTTGACGGCGTTCGCGCTCGGTATCGCGTGGATGAATGTGCTAGTGGCACAGAAGTTCCTCACGGTGGAGGTATCGCACTATAGCGTCATCTTGAGCCTGTTATTATTATTGCGCTTCCGCGAAAATATCCAACGCTTATTGGCGGGCAACGAACGCCGTTTAGGGGATCGTGCTCAGACGTAAACACGGACAATATTTTGATAGCCACAGGGGATCGTGATATACACGATCCCCTTTTTTGTGTCATTTACTATTGTTAATTGAAGCGAAATTGCAATCTCTGAACGTGTTGCAGACTATTACGCGAGGCGAAGATAGATCGCCCCACTCCCCGCAATAAATTAATCTCCGGCATGTTTAAGAGATTGTCGTGAGTCCAGCGCATCTAACATCGATTGAATATTGGTGAACTTGATGCGTGGACGACCTGCTTCCTCACCACGCGAGGTTTCGATCTGGTCGAGGATTTGCCAATCAGCATAGGTCACATAGCGCACGTTACGTTCTTCTAATAACGTTTTTATCGCTGATGGCGCGGGATTGTCCGGCGTAAAGTGTTTACCCTGTGCATGATCTTCCAGCAAAGATTTGACCGTCGCCACTGAATCCGGCTTGTTGGTGCCGATGATGCCACTCGGTCCCCGCTTGATCCACCCGACCACATAATGCCCGTCTACGGTGTCATCACTGCCGAATTTGGTCAACACGCGCCCATCAGCGTTGGGGATGATGCCCCA
>DAOTXB010000110.1:0-4188 GCA_034435575.1 Anaerolineae bacterium | reverse complement strand
CTTTGCTCATCGCTCCACAGGTCAGATTTGTTGACCACAATGAAGAAGGCTTTCAGGTTCTTCGCCGCATCCGGTTCATCATCGATCATTTGCATGACGAAGTTGAGCGCATCTTTTTGCAGATGTACATCGGTGTGGTCGATTAAGAAGATAATGCCGCGCGGTTGTGCCTCGCGGAATAATTCGACCCAGTCGGTTTCCCACATTGCATATTCACCGCCCACATCGCGCCCGGGCTTGAGCTTCATGTGTTGCCCGTTGCTCACCTTCGAGGTGAAATCTGGCACAGCTACACCACCCGCTGCAGTCGGGTCGGGTTCAAAGTCGCTGATGTCTTTCATGTTGTGCTTTAGCCATTCGATCAAGGTTGTTTTACCGACCTGACGCGAGCCGAGCACGATAAACGGCAAACCATCGATCCGTACATAAAAGAAATCTTCGAGAATGCTGATTCCATCGTTAACCGCTTTGGTCACGCCACTGATCGAACCGATCACTACTGTAATCAAGCTATCGAGAATATTCGTCATCTGTTCCTGTCCTTACCATTACATCAAATCGCAGGCATAGAGTTGTCTGCTATGTCCCGCAGTCATACCCCTATTATAGGGTGTTGCCACGAAAATTTGTCCTCAATTATTAGGGGGATTGCCCCGTTGCTTAAGTGTAGCAAACTCTACTCTCTATACGCACGAAGCGGGGGGAAGTTGCGCGGGGCGGTGATTAATCCGGCTGAATACCAACATAGCGTGCGCGGGGACGGATAAGTGTGTCGGTGCTGTATTGTTCGATGGCATGAGCAATCCACCCAACGGTGCGCCCCAATGCGAACAAAATCAACGCACTACCTGCGGGCAATCCGAGCGCACGCTTTAGCACCACTAATGCAAAGTCGATATTCGGTGCGGTGTTGATAAGTTCACTCATGGTTGTAACGATTGAATCATACGGCGCAATATCCATGTTAGATTCACGTATCGCGTCCAGCAGTATCCGCGCACGGGGGTCGCCATCAGAGTAGAGCTTATGCCCGAATCCAGGGAAATCCTCGCCCCGTTGCAGGCGTTGCACCAATGCGGTTCGCATATCGCTCGCGTGCAAAATTTCGTTCAAAAATGCGTCCACCCGTGCTGTGCTCCCGCCATGCTTGACACCGCTTAATGCCGATAATCCACCACTGACGACGGCATAGGGGGTTGCGCCGGTTGATGCGATAATCCGCGCGGTGAATGAGGAGGCGTTCAATTCATGATCGGCGCATAAAATCATCGCACAGTCTAGTAAATACTTGAGGTGTGGCGCATCCGGCAACCATGCACCTGCGAGATGTTCCGCAAGTGTGGTATCAAACATCGTAAGTGAGCCTGTTCGCAGGGTTGCCGCCACCATCAACGCCAGAATCCGTGCTCCGGTAGCCTGTACCGCGTCCGTACTCAAGTCGTAGGCTTTGTAATCTTCCACACTCGCTGACGTAAGACCCGCCTGCAAGCGATTAAATGTAGGTAGACCTTCGGGTAGGTCACTTGGCGCGGATGCCACAATATCATCGAACAACGCCTCGCCTGTACTCATGTCCTGCGCCCACAACAACCCCGCAACCTGTTCTAGGGTGTAATCATATGCCAGTGTTGCTACGTCATGCCCGCGATAATACAATCTGCCGTCAACAATCAGCGTGAGCGCGGAATCCAGCACTGGAGCGCCCCAATCCAGCGCAGATTCAGCCATGATTTCGGGATTTTTCGTCGCTTCTTTGCGCCGGATCAGAGTCTCTATGTCATCTGCATAATAACGGCGTGTGCGCTTACTGTTGTCGGCTGTTTCTGACCGGATCAGACCACGACTGACATATGAATACAGTGTGGGTAAGCTGATGTTGAGCGTTTCTGCCGCTTCTTTGGCGGTCATATATCGGGGCATGGGTGTAAGTTCGTCCTTTTCTGTGTTTATGTGTACAAGAAACGTGTTTGGTTGAGTGCATGTTGCTTAAGAGGTATCCTTAGCGAAGAACTGCGCGACAGCTTCAAGCAGTGGATTAATCGTCTCGGCTTGAATGTCATGTGGTGGTGACCATGTCAGCCATTGTGCGTCCTGGTGTTCGGTCAGTGTTAGTTCTGCATCGTCTGCTACCCAGCCAAGAAAAATGACCACCGTTTTATGCACAGGGGCATTCTTCAGCCATGTGTAGCGCGTTTCGTAATGGGTTTCCCATCTAAACTGCTCATCCAGCGTAATTTGTTCCGGCGAGAAGCCCGTTTCTTCGTGCGTTTCTCGTAGAGCCGTTTGAAGCTCGGTTTCACCATCTTCAACATGACCTTTGGGTAAATCCCATCGTTCGGGATGGCGCATGAGCAAAAATTGATGATGACCGTCGTGTTCACGAAAGCAGATGATCCCGCAGGATTTTAATTTTTGGGGCGGTGTGTGTGAGTCGTTCATGCTTAGATAGTAACATACCTTATCTGCGTGGTGCTAAGGCTTTTGTGGACGATTTATTTGCTGATTCAGCACAAACTGATTAAACTATCCTCATCATTTAAAATTTTTTCTAAAGGAGTCAATCGACTATGAAAGTGTTGATTCTTGGTGGAACGCAGTTTCTTGGACGCACGATTGCAGAAACTGCCATAGCGAACGGGCACGAAGTTACGCTATTTAATCGTGGGAATACCAACCCTGAGCTATTCCCCGATGTCGAGAAATTGCGCGGCGATCGGGATAACGACCTGACCGCACTTGAAGGACGCAAATGGGATGTCGTCATTGATCCCAGTGGCTATATTCCGCGTCATGTGCAGGCGACAGCGGAATTGCTCAAGGACAATGTGGAACATTACACCTTTATTTCGTCAATCTCAGTTTATGGTCCGCCGATGGACCCGCATCTTGACGAAAGCGGTCCAACGCAAGTGATGGAAGATGAAACTGTCGAGGAAGTTACGGGCGAAACGTATGGTGCCTTAAAAGCATTGTGTGAACGCGCCGCAGAGCAAGCAATACCCGGACGGGTTTTGCAGGTGCGTGCTGGATTAATTATCGGACCCCATGACCCGACAGACCGCTTTACCTATTGGCCCGTCAAAGTGGCGCGTGGGGGTGATGTGCTCACGCCGCCTCATGACAGCACCCTGCAAGTGATTGATGTGCGTGATCTGTCTGAGTGGATCATCCGTATGGCAGAAAAGCGCAACGCAGGTGTTTTCAACACAACAGGTCCGGCTGATCCGTTGACCTATAGCAGTGTGATGGACGCTTGCCAGAAGGCAGGTGATAACAAAGCCACGCTGATTGCAGCAAGCGAGGACTTTTTGCTTGAGCATGACGTCAATCCCTGGGCAGATTTACCCCTCTGGTTGCCAGAAGTCAACCACGCGATGCACACGGTCAATGTGCAGAAATCGATAGATGCGGGCATGACCTTTCGTTCGATTGATGAAACAGTCGCGGATACGCTGGCATGGTACAAAGATGAGCGCGGTTTAGAGGATCCATTACGCGGTGGTTTAGGGGCAGACCGTGAGCAAGAATTGATTGCGATGTTAAAGACTAACGACAACGCATAATGCAAACAAAAACCGGACGGTAAATGGGCATCGTCCGGTTCGTATGTCGCATGTCGATGATTTAACGCGCGTCTTCCGGTGTGCTGGTCAAAATTTCTTCAATCTTGGCGATAACATCGGCACTGAGTTCGACATCACTTGCGTCGGCGTTGTCCTCAATTTGCTTTACTTTGGTCGCGCCGGTAATTACACTGCTTACGCCGTCCTCGCGCAGTAACCACGCAAGCGCCAATTGTGCCCGTGTGATCCCTAGATCATCTGCAATCGGTTTCAATTGCTTGACCTTCTCACGATTAGTCTCATTCACATAACGATCCCGTGCCCAGTCTTCCTTACCAAAGCGGGAATCGTCTGGAATACCATCGTCATATTTACCTGTGACCATGCCCATCGCCAGCGGTGACCACGGTACCAGACCTATTCCGCGTGATTTGGTGACGGGTAAAATGTTCTCCTCCACGCGTTCACGGAACAACATGGAATACTGCGGTTGTTCGGTGACAGGTGGGTTCCAGCCATAGCGTTCGCAGATGGCATGGGCTTCGACAATCTTTTCTGCATCCCATTCGGATGTGCCCCAATACATCACCTTTCCGGCTGTGATGAGGTCATTCATCGCGCGGGC
>DAOTXB010000109.1:0-9485 GCA_034435575.1 Anaerolineae bacterium | reverse complement strand
TTGTAAACTTGCCATCGCAGTTTCATCGTAAAATTGCGCCACCCAATCCTCATCATCAACCGCGTTTACTTTGCTGATAATGGATTGAATCGTGGTGCTATCAAGCGCCGTATCCCCTGCATTTTCCGCCATATCAACCGCTTTTTGTAGAGCAGTAGCAACCTGTTGCAAGCGACCAATCTTGATGTCGACCACTGATTTTTGGAAATGGAGCGATTCCAGCAGGTTATAGCGCGGGCTATTGAGGATGTCTTTGATGTGATTGAGCGAAAAGCCCATCCACTTGAGCAAGATAATTTGCTGTAGACGGAGTAAATCAGTTTCGGTATACAGGCGGTGACCGCCATCAGTCGCCTTTGAGGGCATCAATACGCCAATACGGTCATAATGATGTAAGGTGCGGACGGTCACCCCTGCGATTTTTGCAAAGTCAGAAACACGATAGGTTCGGGTCATAACAACCTCCTTAAGTTCATAAGGAGTATAAATCATGACGTTACGTTAGGTTCAAGTTATGATCCAGGATTGATGTTATTTACCCTGTGTTTTGCCTGTAATGTCTAGCTTAGCCTCTGCTTTTTGATGATGATTGACAAGGCGCTTGAAGCCTGCACCATACGCTGTGTGTCCTTGCCCGACTACGATAAAGGCGTTTTCATCCACTGTGGAAACAAGATCGCGCAATTGATTAACCTCGGATCGACTGATGGTAATCATCAAGAAAGCGCGTTCGCTATCGGTGTACATGCCCTTTGCGTTCATCGCGGTCACCCCACGATCAAGGTCTTCAAGAATGACTTTAGAAACAGCAACCGGGAATTCCGTGATGATAAACACGACACGAATCACACTCGGTCCTTCCAGCACATAATCTGTCGCGACACCACTCAAAAATAACGCAACAGTGGCATAAAGCGCGGCTTCCCATCCAAACACAAACCCTGCTAATGTGATCACGATAAAATCAACATACAGAAAGGTGGTACTCATCGGGGTGCCGGTTTTACGTTGGATAATTAGCGCGAGTGTGGATGAACCACCATATGTCCCACCTGCACGCAGTACAAAGCCAGTGCTGATGCCTCCGGTTACACCACCGAATAGCGCGTTGAGTAGCACATTATCGCTCAACCCGCCTTCCGGTAAAAATGGTCCGATGGTATCCAGCGCGATGGAATAACCGATAATCGCAATCAGGGTAATGATGACGACTCGCATGCCGTTTAGATAGCGGTATCCGATAATCATAATCGGGATATTGAGTACAAACACCATCAAGCCGATGGGGGTATCGATCAATTCATTGAGGATGACCGAAATGCCTGTTATGCCAGTTGGGGCAATGTTGGCAGGGGTGAAGAACAGTTGAATAGAAATCGCGCCGATCACAATTGCCAGCGCGAGGTTAATTGCTATAGGGATAAATTGTACGCCACGTCGTAGGTTGACCATCGTCTTATCTCCTGGTTAGGTCATATCACAACACAACTGGCGTATTATAGTCCTAATAGTGACAAATTAAGTGTGGAGATATTGCGCAATAGCTTAATCGGTGGTTACGGTAAGTTCATCCTAAAATTGATCGAACAAAATCGGATTGCCGTCGGGATCAAGCAGAGTGATGCTCGCCGCGCCTTCTGTGCCGGGGTCGGCTTCGCGGATGAGGGTTACGTCTTCGCTTTTGAGGTGTTTTTGGATCGCCCGCACATCTTTCGGGTTAAAGGTCAGCACATTTTTGTCAAACATCCCCTGAAATAATCCGATTTTAGTGCTTCCTTGCCGGAGCATCAGCCAATTTTCTTCTGCTTTGCCATCGAATACTTCAAAGCCGAGTTTTTCGTAAAATGCACGGGAAACCGTGATATCTTTGACCGTTAAACTAATCGAAAAATCACCCAATTCCATTGTGTTGTCCTTTCATCGCTTAAGATCATATGTGTTTTGTTGGGGTTAAAGCGTCACGATAGGAATTGCACAGTCAAGCGCATAATGTTCCCAGCCGATGTCTGCCGGTTCGCGTCGATAAATCTCCATCGCAGGCAAGTTCGCGGGTTGATAGCGACTGCGCGGTAACCAAATGTTAAACAGCGCCTTCCATGTACGATCTACCGCAAAAATATCGCCATCGCACCGCACAACCGCGAGTTTGCACGCCGGAAAATGCTGAATGGTAATTTCTCCATCCTCCTGCCAATCATCCGGCACACGATAGCACCAATCAAAACGGCATTGTTCCATCGGGGTGATGTCGGGATCATCCTGCGACATACCATAAAGTGTGGTTGGTGCGCTGGTTTTTTGGGTGTACCATGCGTGTAAACGCTCATAAGCAGAAACGGTGTTTTCTGGATTATACGAATCCATGACGCGAATGTAGGCGAGTGTCTGCGCTGGTAATTGCCGAATCTCCACAGAAAAAGGCTGTCGTGTCGCGCTTCGGTCCAACATTTCCGCAGTATACTGCGGAAAATCCGCGAAGACTTGACGAATCTTGCGCTCATCAGCAAGCGGGGTGTGTCGATCCCATTCACTGGGGGCGATGTTATAACGGATTTTGAATGCCCGCGAAAAGCTAGACGCGGAGGAAAAGCCACAATCCAGCGCGATGTCGATTAAGTTGAGGCGGGGCGATGCTTTTAGCAATTGTACCGAACGTTCTAACCGCAGACGGTTCACACACTGATTGAGCGTTTCTCCGGTCAGGGCTTTAAAGATACGATGAAAATGAAACGGGGAAAAATGGGCAACTTTTGCCAGTGCTTCTAAGGATAAATCTCCCGTGAGATGGGTACGGATGTGATTAAACACATGATTGACGCGTTGCAGGTAAACATTTTCTTGTTCGAGTGTCATCGCATTACCAGTCGTAGCGCTGGATCGCCCATTGTAATGCCCATCCCATACTATCCGGCTTGTCGTCAACATTCGCATATTCCTGCACCGTCCATAAGTGCATCAATAGACCGCGCATTTGTGCAAACATTGGGAATTCTTGTAACCAGCGATCCTGTACCGGATGATGTTGACGGTATCCACGCAGAAACGCCTCTTTATAAGCACGGCGTTCTTCTAATGGGCGATCATGAAATTCGAGCAGAGCGCGGACAATATCTGAGATCAGCCAATGATAGGCGGGTTCATCAAAGTCGATGGTGGTCGCTTTGTGGGTTTTTGCGTTCCAGATGACGTTAAACGGGTGATAGTCGCCATGACAGAGCGCGAAGGTATCTTTCTCCAACGCCATGAACCATTCATCGACCTCAACAAAGGCACTTTTCAATGGATCAGCCTGCGCGCGTGCTGTTTCTCGAATATTCTCCCAGAAGTCATGAATGGTCGGATAAGTGTAATCGATGTCGTCGGGCGGCGTAAAGGTTACGGCGGCGGCATGATACCTGCCGAGTGAGCGCCCCCATGCTTCATACACGCCTAAATCGGTATGGTCTAAGCCGATCTCTGTGCCCACAACTTCCTTCACAACCACCCCATAAAATCCAGCCGGGTCATTATCCATTGAGGCGATAAAATCCCCCGCTTTGGTCAGAATTGGCTGATACACGCGTGCGCCTCCGCTCAACAGATGAGTCACATAGGCGAGGGTGGCACGGGCTTTCGGAATGCTATGCAACACGGGATGATTAATCCGTAGATAATACCCGGAATCATCAGCACGATAGCGATAAATGATGTTGTAGCCATTATTCACAAGTACAATATCGTTTGCATTATGATGCCAATTCGCATGGATAAATGCCGGAATCGTCGCATGGTCGAGTGTATCGCGCACAGTCAGCCAATCCATAATCGGGTTAGCCCTCCCCACACATGCGCCAGAAATCATCTTGTACGCTAGCAAAAAGGATGATGGAGTGTACGTGTTTTCTCATGCGAGGTAAGCTCTCCAATGCAGGGTGTTTTCGTCCATTTTGCAAGATTATAGACGATAAATCAGAGGTAAGAATAATACAAACACCAAGGTGATTAGGGCATAGTGTCGAGTATCCTGACCAAAGTCAAAATTGAAACGATAAATGAGAATCACAACAATGGCTCTTGATCCAAACACTATGGTAAATAGCAGGTTAGTGAAGAACAAATACCAGAATGCTCCAACCATAGAAATCAAGAAACTCAGCGCACCCACAGCGATTACATCATAGATTAATTTGCCCTGCCAGATAAAACTATCAAACCAGAGTGGCATTGCCGTGTTGATAAATCCGATAAATATTCCCGCTAAAGCTAGGGTTACGAGGGCTATTATTGGATTTTCAGAAATTATTTCCCCAAAAAATGTACCGTCATTTATTAAGGTAATGAGCATGAATAACGCGCTAGTGACAAATAGTGATGCCCATTGTTCTGGGTAGATTTTGAGAAGCGAAAAGTATCTTCTTCTGTGATTTCTTTGGCGAATTTCAGTAAATATATCCTGCAATGTTTCGCTTCGTAAATAATCAAATGGTCGTACAAAGATAGCGAGACTGGCTCCGATGAACACGCCTACGTAGATGCTACCGAGAATGTATCCAAATTGTGGGCTAAATGGCTGGACGAGTGCAATACATAGCACAATAATTAGATTTATTGTAATGATCCAGAATGTGCGTGTCGATTGCATATTACTAATCTTGCATCCTTACAACCAGAACGGCACCACGCCCTGCGGTGTGATGAACTGATTACCCTTTTCCAGCCAATACGCCAGTTGATCGGTGTTGAGGATGGTTACGGGGAGTTTCGCTGGTTTACCGGGCACATAGGTCAGCAATGTCCATACCAGCACACTGCGTAACGCATCTTCTATTGGCAAGGATGACGCGCCGATGCCGCCTGTGCGAATGTGTAGCGGTTGTGGAGTTACGTCTGTTTCCGGCACGGATGAGACCAACAATGCCTCTTTGTCGCTGATTTTAAAGGCGTTCCCCCATGCGGGTTTGGTGATCCCTGTTTTGCCCAGTCCATATAAACGGGGCGCACCGAAGCGCATGATCTCTACAGGGAAAAACGTCGCGTTTATCGCCTGTGCCCACACGGTCAATGCTTGTAGCAAATCTGGCGGAAGCGGTCCGTCATGATGGATGACGATGCGCTTACCGCTAAATTCCTTCTGTGGGAACAAATCGCGCACCAGCACATAAGGTGGGGCGGTGTCTTGTGTGACGATTTCGCGCACACTATAACGCACAAAACGCCCATCTGCGCCATATACGCGCGCGATTGCGGTTAAGCGGGTTTCGTCGGTGGTTTTACGGGTGTTCCTCACCAGTGCTAGACCAACCACAAAATCTGTTTTTTCTAAGGGTTCCGCCAGCACAAACGGGATGTTCCCTGTTTTGCCGAGAATTCCAAGCACGATCTGTGCCATTGAATCAGGATCATTGAGCGTAGATTCGTAGATAACATGCGTCGGTAGGGCATGTCCTAATGTGAGTGATTTAACGTAGGTAGCTGTCGCATCTTCATCGCTGTCGTCATCTTCCTCAAACGAGGCATCATCCGGGAAGAACGCCAGAATAATATCGGGGTCTTCTTTTTCTACCACACGCACCGCACTTTCCAGATTAGCGCGGGAGACTACCCGAACACGACGTTCGCGCACGACATCAATGCCAAAATCAAGGTTGCGTGTCAGGTAACGTTGCAACGCTTCCACAAAATCTTCTAGCTTGAGCGTGAGCGTGTTGACTACACAGACCCGAATTGGCGAGTCGTACATATCCTCATGGATAAAATAAGGTCCACGACGGGTAAAATCTTCGGCGAGCGTATCCGGTTTATAGGCGATAACACTACTACGTGCGCCCCGTGTGCTGGCTTTGGTGCCATAACGCACATTTTTCTCAAAATCCGCAGAGAAAAATCTGTCCGGCGTAACGCGTGAGTTAAAGGCATTTTGCAGTAAACCGGCGTTTTTGGCGATATTGCTAATAGCGGCGACCAGCCCAGCGCGAATTTTTGGGGGCATCTGCAAAACCTTGATCGCCTGATCTGCGTCAACGTCAAAGCGAGAAAGTTCCGGTACACGGACAATTAAATCGAGCGCCCGTGCGACAACCTCACGTGAGTTACTGCCTACGCGCAGATTAATGACCCACTCCGTATCATCTGCATCGCGGATAAATTGCTCCATGCGCGGGTTAGTCGCATTATCCAGCAGATCGCTACGAAATTGTGCGACTGTACCGCTAACACTGATGATTTCGCCCCGTGTGCGTGATGTTTTGTCACTCGCCCATAACCCCGACAAACGATCATTGAGTGTCTTGAGGTTGCGCTCATTGCCAGAGAAAGTCTGCACATCTTGAAAATAGATCAAGCGCGAGGCAATTGATAATGCTAGGGCAGGGTCACCCGCCACGATATGCGCGGTTACACGATGGTCGCGTTCCACATGGACATTACGCAAATTTATCTCTGACTTTTTGAGAGTGGCTTTGATCTCGTCATTAAGCTCACGTAATTTCTCACGGATAACAAGTTCTGCAATGGATTGTGGGGTGGGTGACCAATCCGGTGCTTCACCGATGCCGGTCAGTCCATCGAAGCGGACGGGTTGTTGTTGGATAGCAAGGTCAAGCGAAATGTCCATTTCCACAATATTGCGCGGCGAATCAGTCAGGACAACGCCGTCCAAAAAACGCCATATCCCACCAAATGCGCCACGAAAATAGGTCGCAATACGATTACCCAAACGACGCAAATGCTCCGGCGGGACATCCGGTAACACCTCAACACGAAAGGCGGTCAAGGGTGGCAGGGCATCCGATGAAATGGGAAATATTTCGACAAATAAATCAAGGTCAGACATGGATTCGGGTGACGATCAGCCTAAGTAATCAGCAGATACCAGTATAGTACAGTCAGATACTTTCCGCATTGAGGGCGCACTCTGAGTTTAGGCGGATTTTCTTGAATGCGTCTGACGAATATGTTACAAAATTCAATTTTCCGCGATCACATCAGCGGGTATAATTGAGTGGTAAGATTTTTCTAAATAGCTGGGAAGAATAGATTATGCTCTGGAATTTACCAAAGACAGTCGAAGAAGCCGACAGTGTACGTGTGTTCTCCGGTGGTGCATGCAACATCCGTGATGCACAGGGACAATTACTGCGTAATGTTGAGCGCGATACGATTAATAATTGGATGACAGAAAAGAATATCGTATTTTACGACCCTCAGATTCACCCCGATACACACGGTATGGAATATACATTTGAAATTCATAGCCCGATGGAGATTGCGGCACGACGAGCATCAAGTATCAACCTTTTTGAAATTTCACCGCGTACTTTTGGCGGGGTCGCTAGTTTAGAGATTGCGGTTGATGAATTTAGAAATAATCAGCCAACCGTCATCTTCTTTTCTGATGGCAACAATGATAAAGATATGATCCCTGCTCATACCACCAACGGGTATCCGGTGTTCGCACCGTATGGCATTCAAGATAATGACGTTGCCCGCAAAGCCCATTATCGGGAGATGGTCAAAAATGCCAACAATATGCGTAAATATTTACTGCGTTTTGCCAAAGATGTTACCGCGTTGACTGTAACTTTTGGTGAGCAGACTTTTGAGGGTGATGTGGTGATCTCGCCTTTCCGTATGCACGCGGTAGATATTTTCCGCGCTATGGTGGATGCGTCTTCCGGGCGACGTGTTGTGATTAACTTTACCGGTGGTGAAGAAGCGCGTGATGTGGATGGTAATCCTATCTTTCGCGTACCAGAAAATCCACCCCGCCCGCAATTAGAGGCATTATTGGATGAATATGTGGACGAGGGGAGCGAGTTGCGACAGGCAATTTGTAATCTGGTGCGGATCAACGTATATGTGCGGGTGGTGTATACGCAGAAGACCGCGATTTCTGCGGTTGAAGAACTTATGACCGTCATCGACATCACATAGGGAACAAACAGCATGCCAACCACGGTTTACAAGTTGGGTGTGAGTGTTTTTGCAGTTTTGGTGTTCGGTGTAATCCTTGTACTCGCACATAATCCACGCGTAGAAGTGGATGATTGGGGCAATTTTGATGACCCCTATGTGATTAAAGACGGGAATGTCTCTTACGCCTTTTTTGGTTATCTGGATTCGTCCTATGATTTTGATGTATTCCGGCTGGATTTTGCAGAACGCGATATGGAGCTTCGCTTGCGCGTATTGGTGCCTGCTTGTGGTGGGCACTACACAGATTATTATCCTGAAGTGATGATTTTTGGTCCGGTTAACAACAATGTTAGTGTGAACATCCCGTCGTGGATTGATGGCTTATGCCAATTTTACGACGATGGTACGATTTGCGTGGAAAGCACCCCTGATCCTGAAATTGCTGAAAATCTTGGTGAGGTGGATGAGACTATTCAACCACTTTACCGTTATGTCACTATGCCGGAAACTGATGAGCGTGAGACATTTTACGAAGTACACACACGGCGCGATTATTATGAGGTGCCCCGTTTGAACTTAGACCTTGCAGATGCGGGAAGCTATTATTTGATCGTGTATGATCCACAACGCGAGGGTGGCGATTATCTACTTTCAACCGGCAACACGGAGCAATTTTTGCCAGTGCAGGATACAGAGCCTGAGAGCGTCGTTATGCAGACCGATGGCTATTGGTTGCATCGTGATTGTACACTCGCACCGGATGATCCAAACGCGATTATCAACGTACAGGAGGTTGATGATTAGCCCGCGATTTCATCGTCAGCAATATGATAGATGAGTTCTAGTAACACGCGTTTGACTGAATTTGGGTCATGTGAATCCACTGGAACTATCATCGCATTATCGTCTAATCGCATAGCAATGCGAATATCTACTGCCCGCCATGCCCCCACTTGTTTGGCGTTATCTGCGGCGATGATGAAAGGGACATGCGCCTGATCACGGAATTTTTCGAAGATTGCTTTGGCATCACGAAAAGTCTGTGGTTGGGTGCTATCCACAATAAACACGAAACCAAGCATCCCTTCTCCCAGAATCTTCCACATGAAGTCAAAATGACGTTGCCCGGGCATTCCAAAGAGATAAATTTTGAGGTCATCCTCAACAGTGATACGCCCAAAGGACATCGACGCTGTTGTTTTCGCATCATTATCACCTGTGATTTTGCCACTTTTAAGGTCGCGGTTGATCGTGACGGGTTTAATCTCGCTCACCGCACGAATTAATCGGGTGCGTAAGTCATCGGTTGGACCGGTAATCACAATTTTCAGGCGATTGTCTGGACCGGAGACTTTATCATCCCGGGTGTGATCCGTCTCATGATGCCCATTGGTCTGGAAGCGTTGGATGGCGGTTTCATCATACGCTTGACGAGGTGTTGCCGGATCTTTATCACTTGCAGGTTCAATCGATTCTGTATGGGACGTGGGGATCGCTTCAGCCTCTGTTGCTGTATTGATGTCGTCCTGTTCAGGGGATCTCGCATCGCGTTTGTTATCAAGCCGTTCGATGGCTTGTTCAGCGGCGCGTCG
>DAOTXB010000108.1:0-4048 GCA_034435575.1 Anaerolineae bacterium | reverse complement strand
CGCTGATCATTCTTACGAGCGATCATGGCGATTTTCTTGGACAGTACGGTCTTTTTCTGAAGCAGCCCAACATCCCCTATGATGCACTTGATCGTGTGCCATTTATTGTTGAAGGCGCAGGTGTGACGGGTAAACGGGTAGTAGAAACACCGATTTCATTAGTTGACTCACTACCGACGTTAACCGAGCTTGCTGGCGCAGTTCCGCCTGAGAATATTCAGGGCATGAGCTTGAATCCATACTTCCAGTCTAAAAGCGATCACCAGCCAGAAAATCATGCGGTGTTTTCTGAGACTGAAGAGCACGATAAGTGTGTGCGAACCCACCGTTACAACTAGTTCTACTCGCCGATTGGTCAGGTAGAAGAACTGTACGATGTAATTGATGATCCCTATAAACTCCACAATATCGCAATTGAACATCCACAGATTGTCGCTGAACATCGCCTTTTACTTCTAGACTGGCTCATTGACTGCGGGAGAGATCATCCAATCTAGGATACTGAGTAGTTTGTCCATGGACAATACCCATTGAGCGACAGACGGCTGTTCCGTTTGTGAATCATGGTGAACTTGCTGATCGCCAGCATGCGCCACATTGCCCTGTAGATGCCATCTTCAGCTAGACACTATTTTCGCGAAGGTATTGCTTGTAATCATTTTCACCTATCAACCAGCAAGCATTGCATCAAGATTATCAATTGCGCTCGCAATGACACCGACCGAATCACCACGTTCCACGTGACCCGGTGCGCGGATGCCTATTAATGTGCCGTTATTATTAGCGTTGACTCGCTCAGGTTCGCGGTCAATACGGTCCAAAAAGTGAATTTCTCCCAATATCTCATTAGCCTTGACAGTGTCTCCCGGTTCATGATGTGGTTCATAGATACCATCGGAGAATGCGACGTGGTAATTGTCTGCTTCAGGGATTTCCAAAAAGCGTGTAGGTATAGTCAACGGAACAGGGTCACCCTCAATGATGCCGAAGTGCTTCAAAATGTTACGGGTGCCACGCTCCGCAATTTGTAGCGTATAAACAGATAAGCGACCGCCTCCACCGAGTTCTGCGCACAAAAATATTTTGCCCATATCTTCAACAGCATAGTCCAATAACCCGGCACCACTAAACTCGTTCATGATTAATGCATAGGGCGCGTGAAAGGCTTTCATAGCATCAAACGTATCCTGTCGTTGTGTTGCATTATCCAGATAATGCATACTGATATAGGGTGCCAAATCTAATGAATAGCCACCAGAATGAATGTCAATTACGGCATCACAACGGGGTAAGATTACTTTGTAGACGTAATGCGCGATGATCTCGGAAATTGAACCATTCAAACGCCCCGGAAAGACGCGATTCATGTCCTTATGATCTATTGGGGACAAACGTGTACCCGTTTTAACCGCGGGCATATTCAATGCAGGAATGATGATCACACGCCCCTGAATATGCTCGGGTTGGAGTTCATCAGCAAGTTTTGTTAAGCATACCGGTCCCTCATATTCTCCACCGTGCATCCCACCATTGAGATATACCGTTGGTCCATTACCATTTTTGATGACGGTGATCGGAATTAGGATTGATCCCCATGCCGAATCGTTGCGCGCGTGCGGTACTTTTAAGTAGGCACGTTGTTTGCCGTTGAGTTCATAATCTACCTCAGTCTTAATCGGTGACAAATCATCAATAATCTTCATCATCGCAATACCCCAACATCAACACACAAAAATACCGCGTTCAAAATCAGTCAGCAATTCGCAACCATCCGCAGTTACGCGAATCGTTTCCGAAATGCTAATGCCGCCTTTGCCCGAAACTTGCACCCACGGCAATAAATGAAAGGTCATATTCTTTTGCAAAACCCGTTCTTCATATGCCTGAATACTGAAGATGTAACCTTCTCCCCAATCAGGTGGCAAGCTAATACCAACAGAATAGGCAGTACGCGATGCTTGTTTGCCTCCAAAGTCTGACTTGGAAATAATATCACGCCCGATTTTGTCCACGGTTCCAGCTGGCACACCGGGTTTGATGGCATCGCGCACCGCTTCAAACGCCTCTAAGACCACTTTCTCTGCATCATGCACCTTTTGATTGGGCTGACCGACAAAACCCGTTCGCATAAGCGGGGCATGATAGCGACTCATACACCCGCTAATCTCTAGCATAACGAAATCGTCCGGTTCAATAATACGCCCTGCCCATGTTGCGTGACCGATCGCGCCACGATAACCTGATGCTACAAACGGCGCTATTGCGGGCCATTCACTACCGGCTTTAATCATCGCATAGTGCATTTCAGCGGCGATGTCATTTTCACTCACACCTGCTTTAACCGCATCGACACCCGCTTGCATACCGCTAATTGTGGTTTTCGCTACCTTGCGCATTAGATCAATTTCGTAGCTAGACTTGATAAGTCTTCCCTGCTCAACAATCATGGAACAATCCACAAAATCTGCTTCCGAAGCTATGGCGAACAACTTTTCTTGCTGAACAGCAGTGAAGAACCATGATTGTTTTTCAAAACCGATGCGTTTGTTCAATAAGTTAAATTCATCAAGCGTTTGATAGAGTTTATCAATTGGATGCTCGAAATCTTGATACGGGCGGGTAATCTCTAACCATGTTAGTGCTTCATAGCCACTGTCTTCTAACTGACGTGGAACGGCAAAAGGTTCATCATCAGCAGGAATAATCAAAGCGTTGAAATAATAGTGTCCCGGGCTTTCAAATCCACTCAAATAGCAAATGTTCTCTGGCGTAGTAATTAATATTGCATCTAGGTTGTGCGTTTGCATACGATCACGTAAATCGCTCACACGACGCTCAAACTCAACCATCGGGAAAACTAAATCATTTCTTTGACGCATAACGGCTACTTACCCTCAAAACTGTGAAATTCTTACAACACTCTCGGATAAAAACTTGGTATGACTGACGAGAATTTGACTCACTCCCTATTAAACGATACCCTAAATATCATTCGTATACAAATTGTATACTGAATAAATCCAATTGGTATTATTGGCGATGTTTAGAGCGATGTTATTATGTGCTTGGTATTGTTAATGAAATAGGGCGCATATGAACATTAAATCAAACACTGTAACGAAATCAGAGAGTTTATACTGCGAAATTCGCGACAAAATCTGCCTTCTGGAATATCCACCGGGAATGGCATTGAAAGAAGAAACACTCGCAGAAGCGTATGGCGTTAGCCGAACACCAATCCGCCAGGCACTACACCGCCTTGAATATGATGGATTGGTCAAAAACCAATCAGGTTCCGGCGTTATCGTGACCACTGTGGATGTGCGATCACTCAAAGAAGTCTATGCGCTTCGTTTGAAACTAGCTGATTTTATTGGGGAAATGATGACATTACGTTTTCCGCCAGAGGACCTTGTATCACTTGAAGAAATCTTCGAAAAAGTACAGGGCATGCGTGAAGAATACGACGTAACGAAGTTAGGGCGACTCTACCATAAATTCACGGGTATCATGAACCAGAACATCAGCAATCGCCCGTTACAACGAATTTGCGATCAACTTTTTTACCAAACCGCGCGTGTCTGGTTAGAGATATTGCCAGATGTCGACTGGGAAACTGAAGTTGATGTTTTCTGTGAAGAAGTTTCAGATGTGGTCGATGCTATTCATGAAAAAGATATGATAAAAGTCGGGCAAATCAGAAAAAACCATATGGTGCGCTTGCTTGCCCGAACAAATAACTATCTTGGTAGTGCCAATATGGATTGAGGAGGTGAAACACGCACACTGATAAAACCTATCCATTTACTTGTTTAGATTTTTGCGAGGAAAAGATAATGAAAAATTTTAAACCAATCCGCATACTGTTTGTTATGATTACGATGGTGGCGATGGTGTTAAGTGGTTTGGTCGTTGCTCAGAGCGACGATGATGAAACATTACTAGAACGTGCCCAACGAGAAGGTGTAATTCGCGTTGGTTTCGCCAATGAGAACCCCTATGCTTATGCGTTACCTGATGGCTCATTGACAGGTGAAGCTGTTGAGGT
>DAOTXB010000107.1:0-17544 GCA_034435575.1 Anaerolineae bacterium | reverse complement strand
ACAACGGATTTGCGCTTGGTTTCGCTGGATGTTTCCGCATACGCATCGCGTGATGCCCAATAAATGTGCCGGAGTGAGACTAACCCAAACCGGATATAAGGCGATAAAAATGAGGTTTGCGTGATTGGTTCTTGCTGAGGGTTGCCAAGGTCGTTTCTGCCATCGGCATATTTGTAAACTGGATTATCCATGTAATCATTCAGGCGGTTAAGAGCTTCAGATTCACTTGCATCGGGTACAGCAATTGTTTCATCGAATCCAAGCGCATCTAAAGACGGCAAGTTATGATTTTTTAGATCATCTAATGTATGTAAATGATCGGCTGTGACCTCATATTGCTCAGGACGATCCGGTTTCATCAACGCACGCCATTTTTTCTTGAAGGGCGTATAGACCACATAGGGATCGCCGTCATCTTTGAGAATGTCGCCCGGCTTTGCTAAAAGACGATCATGAAATGTGTGTACGGTGATGTCTAATGAATCACAAACGGATTGATCGCGTTTTCGGGCAAAGGGCGTGTAATCAATGTTGAAAAATAACATATCTGCACCAGAATCTTCAATAACCTTATGAAGCTCCTGTAGTGTGTTTCCACGTCGAATAAGCAGTTCACGTTGATGCTTATGTAACTCTGTACGCAATGAGTCTAATGCGTTGAGCATAAACTTCACACGAGGCGCACCAATTCGATCACTTTTTAAGATACCGTCATCAAAGATAAAAAGCGGGATTATCGGCTTGCCCGTATCTATCGCACCTTTGAGCGCGAGGTTATCCTGTAGTCTAATGTCACGTCGAAACCACATAATAGCAGGTGAGTCGCTCATGCACTGACCTCCGGCATAGGTTGAATATTCTGATTTTTTGGCTGATCATCTGGTGCAGAGTCCGTGTGTTCAATAACCGGAATTGTTCGAGGTGAGCGTCCAGCCGGTAGCGTGTTTTGTATGTCCTTCGCCACCCGAATTGCGCCTAGAGACACCCCCGCAGTAGATTGCCCCGGGAAAATTGAATCCCCGACGAGACGCAAGTTTGGAATTCCTGTGCGTGGACCACGCATCTTAAACAATGAGGTTTGAGGAAAGCCTCCGACCATACCCATATGTCGATCAGTGTAAAACTGATATGTAACAGGTGTGCCGGGCATGATAAGAGTGAGTCCATCCTTAAAACCGGGCATTATAGCATCGATGTTATTGATGATACGCTCTGTGTAAACTTTCTTTTCCGCATAATAAGCATCTTCGTCACTTTGTAGTAAATCCCACCATTGTGTGACATTGGTATGCGTGGTGACGGTCAATGCGCGTTCGCCTTCCGGCGCGCGACCTTCATCCCATATCGGTGAAAAGGACATGAAAATACTTTTACCTTCGCCTAAAGCACCATCCATATCAGTGATGATCTGATGATGGTCCGGGAAACCTTCAGGTAATGTGTCTGCTTTAATGCCCATATGGAGCACAAACGCGCCCCATCCGAATTTACGTTGTGTTGTCTCCTGCCGTAAACCAGAAGGGCTGTTTTCGCCTAGTAGCGCGTTCAAATCCCAGGGTGTTGTGTTGGCAATAACGAAATCTGCCGGGAAAAAGTGTTCATCTTTTGCCCTGCGTCCCTTTTTAGCATGAACACCCGTCACACGCCCGTTTTCGACCATGATTCGGGTTACTCGTTGGCGATAATGTATCTCACCACCCAGTGATTCCAGTCGATCAATTAAAGTCTGCGCGATTCCACCAATTCCACCCTCTACATGGAACACACCTTGGCGGGCGAGATCGAGCGCAGTTGCACCGTATAAGGCATTAACATTTTGTGTCGTGGTCTGTGCGGAGATCAAAAGTTGTGCATCGAGGAAGCGCACAAATGCCTGATTTGTATGTAAACCATGCCATCTGAGCCAATTATAGACACTATTAAAAGCAAATGGAATTAGGTGCAAATCTTGCGGAAAGTTACTTAAACCCACTTTTGCCAATTGTGTAAATTCCGCTAGCGTGCGGGGTGGCCACGGTAAACCCTGTGCGGAGAGCTTCCACGCGAGATCGGCGATTTTACTCTGTTGTGACCAGAATTTTTCTGTGCCGGGGAATTTTGCTAGTACATCGGCATTATCTTCCGTGAGCGCGACATGACGATCTGGTAAGTGGGTGACCCATGCGGGGTCATGTTTACGTACGGGCCACTCTAAATCGAGCATTTCCCCAACGATTGCATGTGGACCATTCGGTTGAAAGCCGCCTACGACAGTTGCACCAGATTCAAACCTATAACCCCTAGCATAGTAGGTGCTTGCACACCCGCCGGGATAAGTTTGCGCTTCTAATACCGAGACATTATAGCCTTGTTTTTGCAACAGAGCGGCAGTTGTCAAACCACCGATTCCTGAGCCAATAATAATGATAGTTTTTTCTTTTTGGTTGGTCATATCGTGATATTCAGAACATATTGAACATTATGAAATCTATGTTACAACGTGTTGATGAGTGATGGCTGAGATCGATTTATGATTTTCCATTAAGCGCCATACGGGTACGCAGATGGCGGTAAAAGAAAAGTAGACGTAATGGTATCCCGTCGAAAAATAGTCGCGTGAGGATACCCTGTATGCCCGGTTTATGTGCGATAGTGATACGATCAATCAGCGCCACCCCGTCTGCTGTTTCCTCAAAAATGTGCCGATGATACCAATATGCCATCGGACCTTTGACCAAACGATCAACAAACCCGTACTCGGCTGATACTGGCTCATGGTTGGCAATCCACCGAATCGGGATTGGACCAAACCACATATTGAACTCAATTTCGCCATTCTGTAATGAGGTGCGATCATCGCGCAGTACTTGAATGAAAATAGGCGGGGGGGTCAGCGTAGAAAACGCGTTGGGTGCTTCATGGAATGCGATCATCTGATCTATGGTTGTGTTGAACACGCTACGTTTTTCATAAGTATGGGCATTTGCCGGTGCATCAGTTGGATTATATGTCGTTGTCATTGCTAAACCTTTAATTCGCTGATTTTGACATTATGAAATAAAGTGTAAGGCAAATTTTGAAACGCAGAATAATGTCAAAATGAGGGCTTGGTGAACGTTAGAAAACTAGTACCACAACTTCATGATTCTGTGTTGCAAAGCACTGCCTGACGAATTACACTTACAGTGAAACTTTAATGAAAGTTTAAGGCTTAAATACACACGGTCATGGTTCGCAAACGCGTTCATTTTCGGACTTTACAGCCTTGCACACGAAAGCCACTCGTGTTGCACCACTATACCTCACTCAAAAATCAGCGACCTTTTCCCCTACACCGAAAAGGTCGTTATTCATTTATGACACAATTGCACAGGAGTTCATGTGGGTTCACAAGTATCGCAGGTGAAGACGCAAGTATTTCGTATTGAGATACATCATCGAGAAGACCTAGCACGATCCATTGACGACGAAATACAGGTACAGGAGCGACGATTAATTTTCCTGCAAGGGGCGCTCACACTAGATGAAGTGTCTCAGCTTTGTCATGAAGTTTTGGCTGATTCAGTTGTAGAAGAATTTACGGTTTTTACGTCCTCGTCAGAGAGACCGATTGTGGGTGGGGCGCATACTATTGATGTAACACTCTTGCCGGGTGTAACTGACCCTGCGGCAGAAAATCTTGTGCGGGTGGCGCATCAATTGGGAATAGATGGATTAGACCGTGCCTCTACGGGCTATCGTTATTTAATACAGAGCGATATGGATGCATCTCGCCTCCAAAATCTGGCAAAAGACCACTTCGCTAATGCTGTGATTCAGCGTTATGCCATTGATGAACCGATTAGCGCACCGTTCGTGCCTGTTCAAGCGGAAAATGACTTTGTGGAAGTTATCGCGCTGAAAAATGCTTATGATGACACGCTGATGGCAATCAGTAAAGAACGTCGCTTATCACTAGATATACACGAAATGCGGGCAATTCGTACATACTTCGCAAGCGAAGACCGTGACCCGACGGACGCTGAACTGGAAATGCTCGCGCAAACATGGAGTGAGCATTGCGTACATAAGACATTTCGGGCGAAGATCGATTATGTCGGTCCTGATGGTGAGGAAGAAACCATTGATGGCATCCTGAAAACATATCTTCGCGCCGCAACGGAGACAGTCAACAAGGATTGGGTACTTTCCGCTTTTGTGGATAATGCTGGAATTATCAAATTTGACGATCAATGGGATATTGCCTTTAAAGCGGAAACGCATAATCGTCCCTCTGCTATCGAACCGTTTGGCGGGGCGAACACTGGCGTTGGAGGTGTGATCCGTGATGTGCTCGGTGTATCTGCCCGACCAATTGCAAATACCGATATTTTATGTTTTGGACCGCCGGATACAGCGGAGGAAGATTTGCCGGAAGGCGTAATACACCCTAAGCGAATTGCTTCTGGTGTGATCGCCGGGATCGAAGATTATGGTAACAAAATGGGCATCCCGACGGTGAACGGCGCGATCCATTATCATCTGGGCTACACCTCAAATCCGCTCGTGTTTTGTGGATGTGTGGGCATTTTGCCACATGACTCACATCCGACTGAAGCGAAAGCCGGTGATTTAATTGTCGTGATCGGTGGACGCACGGGACGAGATGGTTTGCGTGGCGCGACCTTCAGCAGTATGGAGATGGACGCGACAACGGGCACAGTCTCCGGCGGTGCAGTGCAAATTGGTCACCCTATTAACGAAAAACAGGTGCAAGAAGTCGTTCTGCGTGCTCGTGATGAAAAGCTCTATAACGCGATTACTGATTGCGGTGCAGGAGGTTTATCTTCCGCAGTAGGAGAAATGGGTGAGGCACTCGGCGCGACAGTACAACTTAAAGAAATTCCCCTCAAATATCCGGGCTTACAACCTTGGGAAATCTGGCTGAGTGAAGCTCAGGAGCGCATGGTTTTTGCTGTGCCACCGAAAAACTGGGAACGCATGCAAGAAATTTGTGCTGGTCAAGATGTGGAGGTTGTTTCTATCGGCAAGTTTGAAGCAACCGGACGCTTGACACTTAATTATGGTGAAAAGCGTGTTGGCGATTTGACGATGGAATTCCTACATGAGGGGCTTCCACAAAAGCGCCTAAAAGCGGTTTGGAGAAAGCCACAAATTGGCGAACAGTCTCAACCTGAAGATGAAGATTATGGTGAGACTTTGCTCAAACTGTTAGCAATGCCGACAATTCGGAGTAAAGAAGATGTCATTCGCCGATACGATCATGAGGTTCAGGGCGGTACAGCGATAAAGCCTTTAGTCGGGGCAAAAAATTCTGGGCCGAGTGATGCGACTGTGATTGTTCCTCATGAGGTTCAAGGTAACAGTAAGGACACGACAGGCATTGCATTATCTGTGGGCATGTGCCCGCAATACACGGATTATGACCCCTACGCGATGGCATGGGCGGCGATTGATGAGGCAATTCGTAACCTCGTCGCTGTAGGCGCTGATCCCGATCAAATTGCAATTTTAGATAATTTTTCTTGGGGTAACACCAATCTTCCAGATCGACTTGGTGAACTTGTGCGGTGCGCGCAAGGATGTCATGATGCGGCGATTGCTTACGGTGTACCGTTCATTAGCGGGAAAGATAGCCTCAATAATGAGTATCTCGGCGCAGATGGTGAACGTCATGCGATACCGGGAACGCTGGTTATTTCTGCAATTGGTATCGTCCCGGATGTAACTAAAACCGTCACGATGGATTTGAAGAAGGTAGGTAACCCACTATTTGTCATCGGCGAGACGCGAGATGAGATGGGTGGTAGTCATTACAATTTGCTTCACGGTATTGAAGGTGGCACAGTACCGCAACCGAAGCCGAATGCGCTGAATATCTATCGTGAATTGCACAAGGCGATTCAAGCAGGATTCGTACAATCCGCGCATGATGTGAGCGAAGGTGGTTTTGCTGTTGCTCTAGCAGAGATGGCGTTTGCGGGTGGCTTAGGTATAACAGCTAATCAGCCTAAAGATAGCTTATTCAGTGAAAGTACCGGGCAAATCATCGTCGAAGTGTCGTCACAATTTCAGAATGAATTCGAAGCATTGGACTTGCCACATCGTTATCTTGGCACTGTGATGTCAAAAGAGCAGGGTAGACGGCTTCAAATTATTTCTGAAGGTGAAAGCACGATTGATCTTTCTAATGCCATACTGGAATCGGCGTGGCGAGGTGACGTTGCTCACCCGGCAGTCGAGGATTTACCTGTTGGCATGTTTGACGGTGATAATCGTCATACAACACTCATTACCCATGCGGTTTCGACCCGTGTGAATAAACCTAAAGTATTGATTCTCCATGCGAATGGTACAAACCGTGATCGTGACGCGTTGCTTGCCTGCGAATTGGCAGGTGGTGATCCAGAAATTGTGCATGTGACTCAATTGATGAATCAAGAACGAGGTTTATTGGATTATCATATGCTGATCGTTCCCGGCGGCTTTAGTTATGGTGATGATCTTGGCGCGGGGGTGCTGTGGGCACAGGACTTACGACGTAAGCTCGGTGTAGATCTGCAAAAGTTTATCGACAATGGTCGTCCTGTTTTAGGGATTTGTAATGGCTTCCAGACATTGGTGAAAGCGGGGGTTTTGCCTGATGCGGATTGGTCACCTGATGTGCGGGCGGCACATACTGATCGTGCCATTACACTGACGTATAACCAAAAAGGCAAATTTGAATGTCGTTGGGTTTATTTAAAGCCTGTGACGAACAGTCCATGTTTGTTTACTGAAGGCATCACCGAGCCGATTCATTGCCCCGTTGCCCATGGCGAAGGGCGTGTTGTTGCTACGAATGATGTCGTATTGCAACAATTGATTAATGATGGACTGGCACCGTTGATCTATGTAGATGCTCAAGGTAAGCCAGCGGGCTATCCGGTGAATCCAAACGGATCTTCATATAACATTGCCGGGCTATGTAACCCGATGGGTAATGTGTTTGGCTTGATGCCCCATCCTGAAAACCATGTATTTCCGTGGCAACATCCGCGTTTCCGTCGTGGTGAGCAGGGTATGGACGGTTTACGTCTGTTCAAAAATGGTATCAAATTCGCGTAAATAGATTAATTAAGATGTAGGTGATACAAATCATCGTCGATTTTAGCCTTATAGCGCAACACAAGTACAAAATGATGCAAAGGAACACAGTCTCTTGACAGAAAACTTCACACATGAAACTTTTCTCAGCCCATTTACATGGCGTTATGGTAGCGATGAGATGCGCCGGATCTGGTCTGATGGCTATAAGCGTGATTTGTGGCGCAAAATCTGGATCGCATTGGCGGAGGTGCAACAGCAGATTGGTCTTGTTACGGCGGAACAGGTTGAGGATTTACGGCAGAATCAACATAAAGTCGATATTGCCCGTGCCCATGAAATTGAGGCAGAAATACATCATGATTTGATGGCAGAGGTGCGGACTTATGCTGAACAGGCAACCATAGGCGGTGGAATTATTCATCTCGGTGCGACGAGTATGGACATTGAAGATAATGCTGATGCTCTGCGCTTGCGCGAAAGTCTTGATTTGTTGATAGAGCGTATGAAGCCAGTTATGTTGACACTGACTGATCTGATATTCGCCCATGCTGATCAGGTTTGTATGGCGTTCACACATTTGCAACCGGCAGAGCCGACCACTATTGGTTATCGTATGGCAGTATATGCACAAGATTTATTGACCGATTGGGATGCGTTAATTCAGATGCGCGACAATATCAAAGGTAAGGGCTTTAAGGGTGCTGTCGGTACCTCCGCTTCTTATGCAGAATTACTCCATGGTTCAGGCATGACACCACGCCAATTCGAGTCTCAATTGATGCAAAAACTTAATCTACCTGCCTATGAAATTGCCACACAAACATATACCCGTCGTCAGGATTGGGATGTAATGAATGTGTTAGCAGGTATAGCGATGACGATATACAAGTTTGCGTTTGACTTACGCTTATTACAATCACCACCATTTGGTGAATGGGCGGAACCATTCGGTAGTAAACAGGTTGGTTCGTCTGCAATGCCATTTAAACGTAACCCGATCAATGCGGAAAATATGAACAGCCTTGCGCGTTATGTCGCGACATTACCGCGTGTGGCGTGGGACAATAGCGCTCATAATTTATTGGAACGCACATTGGATGATTCTGGTAATCGACGGGTGATGTTGCCGGAAGCGTTTCTTGCAACAGATGAATTGCTCAAACGGTTCAAACGCGTGTTAACCGGATTACGCATTGATGAAGCAGGTATTGCACGAAATTTATCTGTTTATGGCGTGTTTGCCGCGACCGAGCGTGTGCTCATGGAAGGTGTGCGACAGGGGGGTAATCGTCAAGAATTGCACGAAATTATCCGTGAACATAGTTTGACCGCCTGGGAACAGTTGCGACAGGGTAACGATAATCCGCTGACAGATAACCTTGCTTCAGATGCACGGCTGATTGCGCTCATGCCACCAGAAAAAGTGCATGAATTGCTGGATGCAAGTGGGCATGTGGGCGATGCGCCGGAACGTGCGCGGAATGTGGCGGGTATGATGCGGGCGGCGCTGGCGAAAGGGTTAAGTTATGCTGGTTCATAGTACGCTAGTTGACCTGATTCCGTCTGCACTAGAAACGGTTGATCTGACGGGATTTGGTTACAAGATGAGTGGCAAAGTGCGTGATAGTTATGCACATGGCGACCAACGAATTCTTGTGGCAACAGATCGCGTTTCTGCCTTTGACCGCATCTTGGGCTTAATCCCATATCGTGGTCAGGTATTGAATCAACTCAGTCTGTGGTGGTTTGAGCAGATCCGTGATCTAGTAAAAAACCATGTGGTCACCTCTCCTGATCCAAATGTAACTATAGCGCGAGAAGCACAGACCATACCTATAGAAATTGTCGTACGTGGATACATCACGGGTGTGACCGACACCTCTATGTGGACACTATACGATAATGGTGACCGTACACCCTATGGTATTTCATTGCCGGAAGGATTACAGAAAAACGACCCCTTGCCACAACCTGTTATCACGCCGACTACCAAGGCGACTTATGGCGGGCATGACGAGCGCCTCACTGTTGATGAAATTCTGGAACGACAGATTGTTCCAACCGCATTATGGAAACAAATTGAACAGGTGGCAGTAAAAATATTTAAGCGTGGACAGAAAATCGCCAATGATGCGGGGCTAATTCTGGTAGATACTAAATATGAGTTTGGTCTTATTGACGGTGAATTGACATTGATTGATGAGGTTCATACACCGGATTCTAGCCGGTATTGGACAAAAGATTCCTATGACGGCGGGGGTGATCCCGAACATTTCGACAAAGAATACTTACGTTTATGGTTTGCATCACAGGGTTATACAGGTGAGGGTACACCACCTACGATGCCACCTGAATTTGTTGCATCGGTAGCGGGACGGTATATCACCGCTTACGAGCAGTTGACAGGGCTTACATTTTCGCCTGGAGTATTGCCCGCGGACACACGTATTCAAGAGAACTTAATGCGCTGGATGCATGAGTGATGTGCCATATTACGTGTGTGTTAATTGCATAACGCAAAGACGCAATCATGAGTAGTAGATATAGAGACTCAATCACAAACATTAACCTATCTGCGCTGACTTACATTAAAGTTAGCACTTGTAATCAATTTCGGGGAGCGATATGTGAAGGATGGTATTCATCATGTTGTCAATGGCTAATAACCTTTGCAATTTTGTGTCTTATATCCTTTGCGTTAAGTTTTGAGAAAGTTCGGTAGCATCGAATAATCAAGTTAACAATCAACACATTAAAATGAGAAAAGTACAAGGGAAACAATGATCTTTCCAGACGATATACTGGATGATAAACCAAAAGAAGAGTGTGGCGTTTTTGGTGTATACGCTAAAGGGCGTGATGTCGCACGAATAACATTTTTTGCGCTCTACGCCTTACAGCACCGTGGTCAGGAGGGCGCGGGAATTGCTACCTGTGACGGGCAATCTGCCTATATACAGAAGTCGGCGGGGTTAGTGTCTCAGGTATTTAACGAAGAAAACCTTAAACCACTAAAAGGGCATCTGGCTATCGGGCATAATCGTTATTCAACTACCGGTGGCGCGCATGATCGCAATATCTCGCCATATGTTATCGAGACTATTGATGGTCCTTTAGGGTTAGCGCATAACGGGAACTTGACCAATACCGGGCAATTACGCCAAATGTTATTACGACGAGGCGTGGGATTATCGTCCACGACAGATAGCGAAGTTTTGACGCAGATGCTCGCCGCGCCACCAGAAGTGTGGTTGGAATCTGGTGAATATATGGATATTAACGGCGATTATCATGATCTGTGGCAACATCGTATCCGTGCGATGATGCAGGTTGTAGATGGTGCCTACTCGCTTGCGATTTTGACGCGTAATGCTATTTATGCGGTCAGAGATCCACTTGGATTGCGCCCACTTTGCATCGGTAAACTAGAGGGCGATAGTGGCTACGTCGTATCATCAGAATCATGTGCATTATCAACCATAGGCGCAGAATTTGTGCGTGAGGTTGAACCCGGAGAAATTATTCGGATTGATGATGACGGCATACACTCGATTACGGGCAAAGTCTCTGAACGCCGTGCATTGTGTATTTTCGAGTATGTTTACTTCGCACGTCCTGATTCTATGTTTGAAGGTCAGGTTATTCATGAGGTGCGACAACGCTTTGGGCGACAGTTGGCAAGAGAAACGCATGTAGATGCCGATATTGTGGTTGGTGTGCCGGATTCTGCTACGCCAGCGGCTATTGGTTATAGTTTAGAAACTGGCTTGCCATATACGGAAGGCTTAACTAAGAATCGGTATATCGGGCGCACGTTCATCAACCCGGACGATAGTATGCGTAAAAATAGCGTGAAGCTCAAATATAATGCGCTGACATCCAATCTTAAGGGGAAGCGGGTCATTCTCGTTGATGATTCGATAGTGCGTGGTAACACATCTGCACCGCTGGTGAAGCTTATCCGCGAAGCAGGTGCTAGCGAAGTGCATCTTCGTGTTTCTTCACCTCCCGTGAAGCATCCGTGTTTTATGGGCATCGATATGGCAACATATCGCCAATTAATCGCTCACAACCTCGAAATTGATGACAGCCGAAAGCGCACCGGCGCGGACACGCTCGATTATTTGAGCTTGCCGGGGATGGTCGATGCGGTAAAAGCAGGCTTATCGCCTGACCAATCTACCGGGCATTGTACGGCGTGTTTTTCCGGTAGTTATCCGGTGAGTATTCCGGCGTGGCTGTTCAAAGATCAATCTGAACGGGTGCAATTGACCGGTGCGTGGGGGAATTGAGCGCGATGAAGGTACTTGTTGTTGGTGGTGGCGGACGAGAACATACACTCGCCTGGGCACTCGCACGTTCGACGGATGTTACTCAGGTACTTGTTGCACCTGGTAACGCGGGGACTCAATGGACAGCAGATGATGGAATCGCCCCTTGTGAGAATGTCGCTATTGGTGCAGAAGACCTTGATGCACAGGTGAAGTTTGCCGTTGAGCAGGCAATTGACTTAGTGGTAGTGGGTCCGGAAGTACCACTTGCTATGGGGTTAGTTGATGCTCTGCAATCAGTCGATGTTCCCGCTTTTGGTCCATCAAAATCTGCCGCACAGGTCGAAGCCTCCAAAGCATTTTCTAAGCAATTGATGCAAGCACTTGGTATCCCAACAGCACGCTATGGCGCATTTACCGCCTATGAAGATGGAAAAGCCTATCTGGATACGTTGGATTATAACGTTGTGGTCAAGGCTGATGGCTTGGCGGCGGGCAAAGGGGTGATTGTGTGCGAAAACAAAACCGATGCTCAAAATGCGCTAAAAGACATCATGCTAGATAAAGCCTTTGGACAAGCCGGATCAAAAGTAATTATTGAAGAGCGTCTGGAAGGACCTGAAGTATCGGTAATGGCATTTTGTGATGGCGAAAATATTGCTGTGATGCCACCTGCGCGAGATCATAAACGGGCATTGGATAATGATAAAGGATTAAACACTGGCGGGATGGGCGCTTTTTCGCCCGTGCCGGATGTATCAGCAGAGCAGATCGATGAAATTGCTCATACGGTTATTCAGCCTATCGTTGATGGGATGAAAGCGCGAGGAATACCCTATAAAGGGGTTTTATATGCTGGCTTGATGCTCACCGAAAGCGGACCACGCACGTTGGAATATAATTGTCGATTTGGTGATCCTGAAACGCAGGTGATTTTACCCCGTTTGCAGACCGATCTCGCTCGAATTTTGCTCGCCTGTATTGACGGCACACTGGATCAACTTGGGCTGAAGTGGGCGGATGATGCTTGTGCGACGGTAGTATTAACTTCACCGGGGTATCCTGAATCATACCCGAAAGGCTTATTGATCTCTGGCTTGGATCACGTAAACGAGGCACTAGTTTTTCATGCCGGTACAGCGCATAAAGATGGTCAAACGGTGACTTCTGGTGGGCGAGTGATCGCGGTGAGTGCATTGGGTGCTTCGATGGACAATGCGCTTGAGAGCGCGTATCGGGAACTTCAGCATATTCATTTTGACGGTGTACATTATCGTACTGACATTGGTCGGACGTAATTGCAATGCGTCGTGTTGTCATTGTGGGTACAACAGGAAGCGGAAAATCCACCTTGGGGCGAGATTTATCCAACCGGCTTAACCTGCCTGCAATTGAATTGGACGCGCTTTTTTGGCAACAACCGGACTGGCAAAAACCTGATAAAGACGTATTTAGGGAACGTGTCCGTCAAGCATTATCGTCCGATAATTGGGTCATCGATGGTAATTATTCTGCTGTAAGGGAGATCGTATGGAGGCGTGCAGATACGCTTATATGGCTTGACTATCCTTACTATGTCATTTATCCACGCCTATTTTTGCGGACAATAAAACGGGCAAGAACCCGAGAAAATCTATGGAACTCTGGCAATCATGAATCATTGCGCGCTCAGTTTTTGAGTCGCGATTCACTGTTTTTATGGGCGATAAAGAGCAAACGTAAACAACGCCGAGTCTACCCTGACGTGCTTGAAAAACCAGAATATCAGCATTTACAGGTACATACATTTCGTAACCCATCACAGACAGCACGATGGCTAGCCACAATCACACAAGACGAAGATGGAGATAGATAAGTATTATGAAAGAACGCCAATTAATCTCTAGTGGCGCAAAATGGGAAAGTATTGTCGGTTATTCACGGGCGGTGCGTGTTGGTAAGTTTGTATATGTTGCAGGCACAACCGCTACTGATGCACAGGGTGAGATTGTTGGCATTGACGACCCGTACACACAGACAAAGCACATTTTCACGAAAATTCAGACTGCATTGCAAGAGGCAGGCGCATCGCTTGAGCATGTGGTTCGTACGCGCATGTTTGTCGTTAATGTCGCTGATTGGGAGCAGATTGGTAAAGCGCACGGTGAATTTTTTCGCGAAATTCGTCCCGCGTCCATGCTGGTAGAAGTAAGCGGGTTGATTGACCCGAAGATGCTGGTCGAAATTGAAGTGGAGGCGATTATTCATGAGTGATGCCTATAGCAAAGCCGGTGTAGATATTTCTGCTGGGAGCCGTGCAACATCTTTAATGAGAGAGGCGGTACGCGCTACTTATGGTGCGGAGGTATTATCAGACACGGGTGCATTTGGCGGATTATTCTCTGCTGTGGCGTTGAAGTCGATGGATGAGCCGATACTTGTCGCTTCTACTGATGGAGTCGGTACGAAAACGATGGTCGCGTCGAAAATGGGATGCTGGGACACCATCGGGCAAGATCTGGTCAATCATTGTGTGAATGATATTCTGGTGCAGGGCGCGAAACCGCTATTTTTTTTGGATTATGTAGCATCTTCAAAACTTGACCCTGAACAGATTGCGTCTATTGTAAGCGGGTGTGCGAAAGCGTGTAAAGCGGTTGGTGCGGCGTTATTAGGTGGCGAAACTGCGGAAATGCCCGGTGTGTATCAGGATGATGAGATTGACGTTGCTGGGACAATTGTTGGTGTGTTGGATAAAAAACGGCTTATTGATGGATCGCGCATACAAGCCGGAGAGGTTATCTTATCATTGCCGTCCACTGGACTACACACTAATGGGTTTTCGTTAGCGCGTAAAGTGCTTGAAAATCATGATTGGTTACAACCGGATGATACACTTTATGGGCAGTCGATTGGTGAGGCATTGTTAGCGGTGCATCGATGTTACTTAACAGACGTGGAGAAGTTACGTCAGTTTCAGGTTGATGTTCATGGTTTAGCGCACATTACCGGCGGTGGGGTAATCGACAATTTGCCCCGTATTTTGCCTGAAGGTTTAGGCGCATTCATCCACAAAGGAACATGGGAAATCCCACCGATTTTCTCGTTGATACAGTCTGTTGGCGATATTAGCGATGACGATATGTACCATACATTCAACATGGGATTGGGTATGTTGGTGGTGGTGTCTGCGGAGCAAAGTGCGCGGATTGTGAAGTCAGCACTATTGCCTGATGTCGCAATCGTTGGCGAGATTGTAGCCGAACATACTGGAGTTAAACTCCTATGACCAAACGCATTGTCGTGATGATTTCTGGTGGTGGTACGAATTTACAGGCGTTAATTGACGCTATCGCTGATGAAAAAATTCAAAATACGGAAATTGGTGCCGTCGTCTCTAACAAAAAAAGTGCATATGGGTTAACCCGTGCCCAAAATGCGAACATTGCGACACTTTATTTTCCAGCGAAACCCTATAATCAGGCTAATAAGTCACGCGAAGTTTATGATGCTGATCTTGCTGAACAAGTGAAAGGGTTTGCGCCCGATCTAATTGTGCTAGCCGGATGGATGCGAATACTCACGTCCGCATTTCTTGACCATTTTCCTAATCAGGTAATTAACCTACATCCCGCGTTGCCTGGGCAGTTTGCCGGAATTAACGCGATAGAGCGGGCGTTTGAAGCCTATGAACTGGGGGAGATAACACATAGCGGGTGTATGGTACATTATGTAATTCCTGAAGTTGATGCTGGACCGGTCATCTTGGACGTGATTGTACCGTTTGCGACAAATGATACGATGGATCGATTTTCACAACGGTTACATGATGCAGAGCATCAACTTATTGTTAAAGCGACACAAATAGCGCTGAAAAACCTTGACTGAAGCGCCTAACGAAATTGATTGATCGCATCACGCAATTCTTGGGCGGCGCGAGCGGGATTTTCTGAGAAGATCACGCCACGGGAGGAATTTATCACTAATCCACGCCTCTGCTGATTTAGCCCATTTTTCACTGTTTGCTCGACATTGCCACCTTGCACACCTATTCCCGGTACAAGTAGTGTCATATCGCCCGTGATTTGGCGGACAAGTTTGACTTCTTCTGGATATGTTGCACCAACAACAAGCATACAATTATGGTTTTTATTCCAATGATCCCGCACCTGTTCGGCGATGTGTTGCCAGAATGGTTTTCCCTCAAAATCGAGATTCTGAAATTCACCTGAACCGGGATTCGAGGTACGGCACAGTATAATACAGCCCTTATCCGTGCGGTCAAGGAATGGCTGTAATGCCTCTCCGCCAAGATACGGTTGTAAAGTGATTGCATCAAAGCCAAACCAATCGAAAACAGCCGTCACATACCCTTGATTGGTACTGCCGATGTCTGCGCGTTTTGCGTCACAGATAGTAAAAATATCGGGATGGTTCTCTTGTAGATAGTCAATTGTGAGCTTGAGTTCATTGAGTCCGTCATTTCCGCGTGCTTCATAAAAGGCAATGTTTGGCTTATATGCGCTGACAAACTGATGTGTTTGCTCGATAATCCATTGATTAAAGGCGAATTGTGGAAATTCTTCATGCTGGAAGTGTGCTGGCAACTTCGTATAGTCACTGTCCAAACCAATACAAACAAGCGAATTAACGGCATCAACCCGGGCGTTATATTTCTCGATAAAATTCATTTTGTTATTCTAATCCCTGTCTTTTTGTCCAGCCCGATGCATCTTCAAACCAATCTTGCACAATGTTTATGTGCTCAACATCATACTGATTACTTGATTTTACCTGCGCCATGATAACCTGGAAGTTTGTAAGCGTATGAAGCGATACCTGCGCTCCAGCGAATGCCGTCTGTGCTTCCTCAAACCCGTAGCTTACAATTGCCAGACAATGCTCGACAATCGCACCATTTTCTCGTAATGCCTCTATACTTGAAAGACTACTACCGCCTGTTGTCACTAGATCTTCTATAAGTAATATGCGTTTATCCGCAACATCTCCACCTTCAATCCGTTGTCCTTTTCCATGTTCTTTTGCCTCTTTACGAACGAAGACAGACGGGCGTGCCATATGATAAGCAAGCGCTGAACTATGCGGTACACCACCCACAGCTACACCGGCAATAACATCAAACTGCAATCCGATGTTCTCAATGAGTTCCGCGAAAGCAACAATTATTGTATGCCATTGTCGTGGATGATAGGGTAGGCGGCGGTTATCAACATAAACCGGTGATAACACCCCTGATTTAAACTGTACTGGCGCATGTGGAGTAAAGCCTACTGCACCAATCTCGAGTAAGGCTTGTGCAACATCCTGTGCATCTTTGTTAATCATCGGCATTTGTCATTTACGATTCACCTAATTATTTGAGGTCATTTAAGATAAGTGCCGCCACCAGTGGTCCACGATAAATCATTGATGACCAGTATTGAACGACATCTGCACCTGCATGCACAAAATCGTGATACGTTTGCGGGTCTTGTACCCCACCGCAACCAACCACATCTAGCGCATAATCGTGTTTCTTGGCATATCCAACGAGTAACTGTGTGGCTTTGACCGCTTCGCTGTGCAATCGTCCACCGCCAACACCTGCGATATGTGCGTTTTTGTCCGGTGTCGATGCTGGAAGTGTATTGGTAGCGATCACCGCTTTCACGCCCGTTTCGTGGAAGGCGTGCATTAATCCTTCATATTGAGCAGAAGATAAAGATGGACTGACCTTGACCCACAGGGGAATGTGGTTACCGATTTCTTCTTGCGCAGTCTTTAGCAGGTTAACGACTGCTTCACAGAGTGTTCTCGCCCCGCTTTCTGTTTGATTACCTTCGGGATCATCCTCAGTATTTGGACAACTGATATTTAATGTAAACCACGATGGATAGATTCCGCGCATCAAAAAGGCGTTGACCGCTTCTATTACGTCCTGTTTTTCTCGATCAGGATCATCTACGCCCGGACTCATTGCAATGTTGATACCAAATATTTTCGGCAATTGATTAAGTTTAATGTATAAAAAAGCGGCGGCGGCAACAGCACCAGGGTTTTTGAGTCCAACGCGATTCTGTGTGGAATAGGTCGTTTGATCCCGCCACATGACCGTTCCAGAATTACCAATACGCGGGTGACGGGTGAAAGAACCGAATTCTACCGCACCAACCAAGGATGGCATTGCTCGCCAACCCGGCATAATGTTTATCCCTTGCCGAATCGC
>DAOTXB010000106.1:0-1650 GCA_034435575.1 Anaerolineae bacterium | reverse complement strand
GCTTGCTCCCATTCTGAGCGTAAAATGCCCATAATAAGCCCATCATGATAGGTACCATCACGGAAAATTGCCTCACGCTGTTTGACTTCATGGAGGAAGCCGAGCTTTTCATACAGCCGGATGCCGCGCGTGTTATAGCTCATCACGCGCAGATAGATTCGGTGTAAGTTGAATTGCTCGAAGCCATAGCGCATGAGCAAGCGCATGATCTCCCCGCCGTAGCCCTTGCCCTGATAGTCCGGGTCGGCGATGTTGATACCGATTTCTGCATGGTGAGAGAAGCGGTCAACATTGATGAGCGCACACACGCCGATGAATGTGTCATTATCATGGGTACGCACGGCAAACGTGCGCGATTCTTCGCTCTTTAAGCCTTGTTGAAACCAGCCATTGGGATCGTTGAGATCATCGGGGTTAAAGGGTGCGTTCATGCCCGGGTTGACCATGCGTTGCAGGTCGAAGTTGGAGAGCCAATGGGCGAATTGTGTTAGGTCGTCGTCGCGGAAGGTGGTCAGCGTGATGCGATCACCTGCGAAGGGGTTAATGGTCATTGCAATGTTCCTTGTTTGAGTTGGTGAGCAATATGAATAGCTTCCTCACCTAGCGTGTGTATAGGTGAGCGGGTGTGTGCTATGCAATTGGCTGAATCATGCGAACACGATTCAGCTTACTAAACTTGTGGAATGACCATTTGTGTTTTCATATGACGCGTATTATACCATCGGTTTTCAGTTTGTCGCCGTTGTTGCCGCCGCCGTATGATAAAAATCGGCGGGAAAGGCGGGGAAGTAGCCATTTGCTTTTGGTTGTTAGCTATTGGTTTTTGATAGCGTAACAGGAAAATAGGCGCTTGGGTGAACACTCTGGTTAGGGTTTGCAAATGTGGTTGGGAGATATTTAAAAGCCAACACGTTCTAAAATGAGTTGTCATAATTTGCATTGCATATGTTCTGCTTGTTCGCCTGATTCATGTTTTGATCGTAGCGGAAATTAAGTGTTTATGTTCGAAAGATCTCATTTACTTGAACGTAAGTTTTGATTATGTGAACCACCTCTACTGATTTCATCCAACCAACTGCCTTGTACAGAGGCATCCAGACTACGCCAGTATTTCGAAAAAGGTGTTCCTAGTGCGTATATTTCTTCGCTGATAGGATACCAATCCGAGAAACCGAACTCATCAGGTAAATCCTTAAAAAATTTATCAATTTCATCAGATGTACCCTTTATAACAAATCTAAGACGGTAAATATCCTGATTGTCTAAATACATACGCCCTATATACGCTAACTGAACATTGTTGCTATCAGATAAAACTGCTAACTGAGACAGTATTACTTTTAACGATACTATCCACTCACATGCTAAATACCTCATAAAACTTAGGCTCCTTCGAAAAATTCTACGTTTCATCCAATATCACTGAATCGTACTCAGTTCAATCTGTAAAGATACTTGACCCCTTCTAGTAAATCTGGGTCGCCAACTAACGAAAGCCAGGTTGAGGAACCTCTTTGGACTTCATCTACCTCATGTCCATAAAAATTTATAATGGTCACTGTAAAAGAATGAGTATCATCTTGGCTCGTTTCAGATGTGGATAGACGATCATTAACCTTGATGGTTTCAAACACCAGTCCACTCACCTGT
>DAOTXB010000105.1:0-6673 GCA_034435575.1 Anaerolineae bacterium | reverse complement strand
GGGTGATCAAGAATCGCTGATCCTGTTAAATGTTGCGACGGGCGAAGAAATTGCGTTGGCGATTGATGTTGAGGTGGATGTTAATGATCCGGTTGCCTCTCCAGATGGTACACAAATTGCCTTCTTCGGGATTGATAGTGCTACCGGAACCGAAGACATATTCGTTATGAATGTCAATGGAACGGGCTTTGTTCAGGTAACGACAAACCCTGCACTGGATTATTCTCCTGCATGGTCGCCGGATGGTGAGCGCCTGGTATTTATCTCTGAACGTGATGATAATGCAGAGATTTACACAATTCGTACAGATGGCACGGATCTTACCCGTTTGACATTTAGTGCGGTTTTTGAAGCCTTTCCAACATGGTCGCCGGATGGCACGTTGATTGCCTTCAGCGCCGATGATTTTGACAATAACGTGAGTAATGTCTATACCATAACGGTAGAGGATCTGCATACAATGCAGTTGACGTCTAACGATGGCGCAACCGCACCAGCATGGTCACCCGATGGCGAATATATTGCCTTTGATGAACAGAGTGGCGACATATCCGAAATTTATGTGATGACACGTGATGGTGAGGATCAACAACAGGTTACTGAATTGGGTTTGCTGTCTTATTCAGCGTCCTGGTCTACGGATAGTTCAACGCTATCTTTTGTGTCCGTCAATGAGCGGGGTGATTTTGACATTTATGCTATTAGCATAGACGGCACTGGCTTGACACGCCTGACGGATACGCAAGACTCAGATGAGTATTTCGCCCCATGGGTGCCGTTATCTGTCAATGGAAAAACAAGCGCATTAGGGTCTTTGTTTGATGAGTAATTTGATGATGAAATTGCGCTTTCGTAATCATGGGAAACGGTGTATTGTAAAGCATCTATTGAGATAGCTATAGACAGTAATGACTGACGATTATTCACAAGATACACAGCATGAGGCTGTACCAACATCGGTACAAGAGCGCCCATCGCCATCACAACCACGACGAAGCCGAAATCAATTATCCGGCTTACAGGTGATGTTTGCCGCGATTTTGGCGATTGGTATGGTGCTTGGTATTAGCTTAAGCAGTCGTGTTGCATCTAGTCAACCCTTACGCACATTTTACAATAGTGTAGAGACAGAAATTGCCCAACTACGGCTTGAGCAGTCAGCACTTATTGAAGAGCGCGATTTTGCGTTGAGTGATGCATTTGTGGAACAGTGGGCGCGGGCTGATGGCAAAATGGTGCGTCCAGGTGAGGTTCTTGTGGTCGTGGTGCCAGAAACTGCTGGCGGACAAGAGCGTACCTCTAACCTGCAATTGGACGGCGCTCAAGAATTTGTTCCAGTAGATACTACACCGCCGGAGCCTGAACCATGGGAATTGTGGTGGTCGCTGTTTTTCGATAGCGAACCACCTTTTGGTTAGACTATATCAATTATTTTCTAACACCCAACCGGGTTGTGTGCCCAGTAAGTCACCGATACCCACCTGTATTTTTCCGTCTACATCAACAGTTAAGGTTTTGGCTTCTACTATTGCCGATCGTTTAACAATGCCCATTCCAAAATGCTCTCCATCCGGGCTGGTAACGCTACTTGTGAGCGTGCCGACACGTTTACCGTTCGAATACAAATCTACCGGCGCATTGACTTCTTCATCTATATGAAGGCGCACAAGAGTCTTGGCAAGTTGCTCACGACTTTCCATACGAGCAATAATTTCTTGCCCTGTGTAACAACCCTTGTTGAAGCTGACTTCATCCCATAATCCCACTTCTAGCGGGATAAAATCGTTACTAAGTTCACGTCCAGCACCGGGGAAACCAGCACGGATTCGTAGAGTATTGTAGGTTAATCCGCCCGAAGGACGTAAACCGTATGCCTTGCCTGATTTTATGAGGATTTGCCAGATGATTGGTGCATCCACCCGATCACAGATTACTATACGATGTTGTGTGCTGAACGATTTCAACAAGCTAGTAAACACCGCTTTCTGGGCGATATGAATATCTTCACCACTGAATAACCCATGTGATATATTGTCAGAGAATTCAGAAAACAGCGTATTAGTGGACGGTCCGTGTAAGGCAAATTGATAGGTGTTGGTGGAAATATCAGTGACTTTTGCATCATCGTTGAAGAAAATCTGACGTTGCAAGTAGCTGGCTATGCCTTGTCCCCGTCCCGGTCCTGTGATGATAAGTAAGGAATCTTCCTTCCAATCACAGGCAATGACACGTTCCAAAATGCGCCCGTTTGCATTTGTCAATAGAGTCGGACGTACATCTCCTAGTGTCATCGTGGCAATATTATTAGTAGAGATTCGGTTTAAAATTTCGTGGCGGTCTTTGCCTTTAATTTCGATTCGCCCCTCATGAGAGCGATCTAACAGCACAATATTTTTGAGTGCGACCTGATATTCTTCCTTTAGATCGCCGAAATGAAGTGGAATGCCATCTGGAGCAAGCACTGCACCGTGCGCTGTATATAGGTCATGCAATGAGGTCATGAGATTATTGTAAGTCCATACTTGTAATCGGTTTCCAATGATATGTCGATGTAAGCGCTACTGTCGAATTGGTCATTGCGTAAGCATAGGTGTAACGAATGTAGATTCCGTCGTCATTATGAACGATACTGACAGGGTAAAATTTTACCCGTTCATCAGGAGATTGTTGTGAGAGCTGGTGGATTTCTAAAGTGATGCTAAGTTCTTGTTCAATTTTTGAACGTAACACGTCGCGCGGTTTTTTGCCCACAGACACATCGAAAAGAAGAGCAGGTTCGAGGATCGCATCTCTCTCATGGTTGAATAACAAACCACGTACTTCGTAATGCACAGCATGGTTTGGCACGGACTCTAGTTGCCCAAATCCTTGCGCTTGTTCAATGATGTCGTGCAATTCTTCGATAGCATTGTCCAGGTTATCGTTAATGATGATGTGATCGCACAGTGGGGCAAAAGGCATTTCCATTGCGGCGCGTATCATCCGATCTTTTATGGTTGCTTCGTCTGTTCCACGTTCACGCATTTGCTTTGCAAGGCGATTCATTGAAGGTGGCGTGATGAAGATTAGGGTAGTGTTTTCGGGATATTGTTCCCGTAATATGGACGCACCGAGCACTTCGATATCTGCAATCAGATCGTTGCTTTCGTCTATGGCGGTCTGTACAGTATCACGCGGGACACCGTAATATTGACCGGGACGTACCTCTTGATATTCGATCAGCGCATTGTTATCGATCAATTCCTGAAACGCTTCAACATCCAAAAAAAGGTGTTCACGTCCATGCTGTTCATCAGGTCGGATAGGACGAGTTGTTGCAGTAGGGAGTTGTTTGAGGGTTCCAAATCGATCCAGTATGTGGTTCATCAGGGTGTTTTTGCCTGCGCCACCGGGACCAACGAGGATGAAAAGCTGTCCAAGGCGTTCTTTGGAAATATTCACATTATCCTCTTACCGTTTGTCACAAATGCTGTTCCAAGTGTATCAGTTTAGTAGACTAGACTCCATTTGCATTTGATTAACATTAGTAACGAATTTTGTGTCAGATTGTACTTCGCTTATGGTTGGTGTTGCTATGTGTTAATGATTGTAATAAAGAGCGACACCCCATTGTGGAGTGTCGCCCGATTTTACTTGTTGCTATTGGGATATGTTATTCAGTGATGCGAATATCAACTACCCACCAGCCGACGAATAAGCTGTTCGCATTAAATCCGTTTTGCCACCATCCGTTGGGACCATCTGTACTCATATCTCTGTCGCCAGTGTTGTAGCTACCATTACCGCCACCACCACGACCTTGTCGGTCAAAGCGGAATCGTACCATGATTTGTTGATCGACATAACGTGTTAGATCATGTTGTCTGCGTCGCCACAAACCATTTGCTGGCATATATGCACCGTTAAAACTTGGGTCATCAAAACTGCCATCTTGCAAACCTGTTTCCCGCCATGTGAATCCACCATCTATTGAAACCTCAACGCGAGCGCGTCCGTCGATTTCATAATAGGTAAAGTATTCCATTACAGGAGCAGTCGTGCCGGCTAGGTCGATGATACCGTCAAGGATCAGTGATGAATTCGAGTACGGTACGGATGGACGATCAGAGAATGCAGGTCCGGCACCCTGTTTTGGACTATCTGTAAAGGAGAAGCTACTCCCACCCAGACTCAACGTCAGGTATGAACCACCACCATTCTGGAAATATTCCAGTGTGATGCGATAGCGCCTACCAGTATCTAGAGTAACCGGTCCCATGTCTGCCGTGCGTCCATGCTCGTTCCAGTTATAAATGACGTTCCACTCGAGCAAGTCCGATGGAGCAGGGGGTGATATGACGTTACCGCCCGCATCGATTTCCTCGATCTTCATACGTACACCATCATCAGAAACAGTGATAAAGCTATAATCACCTGCGTTCACACCACCTGTACCAACAACTGGTGTATCCAAGACCCAGCGTCCCACAAACGAGCGTGTTTCGTCAAAGGTCGAGCTACTTACATCCGCCGGGCTATCACCATTCATCGGGTAGTTAATGTCGGTTACAAGACGACTGACAGGATTCGATGGTAAGCCTGTGCCTACGCCATCAGCATCTAAGTAGACATCAGCACCAGCGGCATAGCGATCCCGCCATCGTGTACCTGATGGACGAAGATTGGCACAATTATCACAATCCCACCACGTTTCATTCCAGATACCAAGCGATGCAGGTGTACCACCGCCACCGCCGCCTTCATCACGGAATAATTCTGGAGAAAGACCCCATTCACCTTCCGTGACCCAATTCGATAAATTACTCGCATCATCGAAAAATGCACCACTAGAAATTGTTGCTAGAATGTTCGTATCTCGATTTTCCACAACGATATCGTCGATATACCAACCATCGCGGTTGTCTGCGTTGTCATAGGCTTCTAGCAAGAAGCGGACGCGAATGCGTGAACCCGGGGTGTCTCCAGCACCAAGACCACTCGCCGCGTAATTGATGAGGGAAATTTGTTCACGTTCCCATGTCCAAGTACGACTCCATTCACGCTTTTCCCAGACTGTTATCCATTCGCCCCATCCATAGATGTGCTCGTAACAGTTCGGTCTTGTGCCGCCACACCAATTGTTCATCTGGTTCATGATGTTCGATGACGGATCAAGCTCCCGTGAAATCTGAACACGGATTTCATCATCATTACCGACGTGAAAGCGGTTCCAGAAGTACAGGATAGGATTGTCTGTTACATCAGTCGCACGCAGGTCAATAATCGTCGCTAGTTCGAGGACATTGAACGTATCGTGTGCCGTGAGTGTAAACGGTAGATCAGCATCAGCGGCGACAACTGGTTGTCGTGCAAATGTCCATTCTTGCGGATCACGATTAGAGACGAAACTCGTCATCGCAGGTGTATATGGTGCGGCAATCTGTTGATTGGTACTTTCATGGAAGGCTTGTAAACCGCTGTTTTGTTCCCAGTTGATGGCTTGCCAACCACCACCTGCATGCCAGCGTTGCCACCATTCATTGCTATCAACATCTTCACTGAAGCGTGTACCACTACCATTACCAAAGCTGGTGCCACCTACGGAACGATTTTCAGAAAGGGGCCACACACGGAAGACATTATCCTCACGCTCACTAATGTCGATATTATCGATGTAAACACCATCTGCGACATTGCTGTTATCACTATATAGTCTGAACCGAATATAAATGTCATCATCGTCGAAGACACCACCAACGTTTTCGCTGATGAGGGTATCCATCAATGAGCGCATGTCAATCTCTACACGTTCCCATCCGAGTTGGGTTCTGGAGCGTGAATTGCTATCGTTTGAACGTGTGTTATCGCCGTAGATATATGACCACAACGGTTTCCAGCTATTCTCGTCTTCATTCAGACGACGCCATTCCACATGGAAGTTATCATTTGAACTAAGGTCGCGCCTATGCCAGAAGGTCATGACTGGTTCAACAGCCGCCGTTCCAGCCGTGTTACCACCAGCGGGATTGCGGTCTGTGAGCGCGAGGTTCGTCGGTGTGTCGTTGAACATATCTATCGGATCACTAAAGCGTAGTGTTGAATTTGTATTTGGCGCGTAATCAGCGCCTGGACTATCGGTGAATGAATGGAATCCATCACGCGCAATCTGATTGGTGCGGAACCAACTACCGCCTGGTAACCAGTTTTCCAGACCAACTTCGGCGCTATCAAAGAATGGATAGTCGAGATAGCCTGGAGGGCTTTCACGTTCTAGGCGAATGGTATCAATCCACCAGCCTTCGCGGAGACCAGCGTTACCACGCACAATCATCGCAAAGCGTAAACGGAAGCGCGTTGCCGGAATTTCTGAAAGTAGAATTTCCGTATAATTTAAGGATTCACGCGTGACATCCCCATTTTCCAGCCAGTTACGAATACGTCCGTATGGGTCTGCTGGATCAGTACCGGGAACAACCTGCCAGTTTGCTTCGCCCACACCATAAGGTGAAGTTGAGTATTGCAACTCTAATCCGGTGTAACGTCCCAAAATGTATCCCTGATAGAAGGAGAGCATCGGTGACCCTGTGTGACCTTCGCGGTCTGCTGGTGCACCACCTATGTCAATCCAACCATTGAATTCTACATAATGGATACGTGCATTTTCGATGTTGTTACTGTTTGGCGCTTCATCATG
>DAOTXB010000104.1:0-11356 GCA_034435575.1 Anaerolineae bacterium | reverse complement strand
TTGATCGCCAATCTGGAAAGGCGAAAAATAGAATTAGTGCCTGTATCACAGGAAGTGATGAATCATGTGAGCGACACACAGAATCCACAGGGCGTTGTCGGGGTGTTTCATTTACCCTCGCCTAAATTGCCTAAAAATCCGCATCGTGTATTGATTCTCGATAATCTGCGCGATCCGGGCAATATGGGCACCATGCTCCGTACCGCGGCGGCGGCGGGTATTCAGGTGGTCATTCTCTCCCCCGGTTGTGCGGATCCGTATAATCCAAAAGCGCTTCGTAGTGGCATGGGCGCGCACTTTCGCATCCCTTTAGCAGAAGCCACCTGGCAAGAAATCGCCACGTATTGTGAAAGTATCAATGTTTACCTGACTGCTGGTGATGGTGATGCGCCTTACGATGCGGTCGATTGGGTGTCACCCTATGCCATCATTGTTGGTAGCGAAGCTCATGGCGCGGGTACAAAATCTGCGGAACTTGCGACTCATCGTATTGCTATCCCGATGGCAACTGAAACCGAATCCCTCAATGCGGCGGTGGCGGCGGGAGTGGTGATGTTCGAGGCGGCACGTCAACGCAAGCGCTAAGGTGTTCTCTATAGTCAGAAAGCGCAAACAAAAGTTGACACCCCACCCACAGAGACTATAATCAAATTGAGATTCGATTAGTTTAAATTTTCGCTTGACATCATTTTTAATGTTGATTTTGAGTAGGGTAGACCTGCTAGGTCACTCTCACTCACTCAGTGTAATAACCAAGGGGTTTGAAAGGATATACGGTGGCACGTAAACCGGCGGATCAATCCGTTAGCCCGGACGATATTATCCTCGCGGCGGCGGATGTACTGCATCAGAATGGCTATGAAGCCACAACTATGAAGGATATTGCCGCACAGGTCAATCTAACGGCGGCGAGCCTTTATCACCATTTTAAGAATAAAGACACATTGCTACTTGCTGTGCTTGAGCGTGGGCTAAAACAAGCCTATCAGCAGATCGAAGCCATTACGAAAGATACTGAAAAAAGTGTGATCCAAAAATTACGGGAGATGGTGCGCTGGCATGTGCTGACTGTAACCCGTAACCCGACTGTCAGCACCGCTATGGTGTTTGAAGTACGTTCGCTGATGAGCCTGAAAACAGCCTCGCTGGATGAATCACAAAACGACGACACTGACTATGATTTCCTCACCCGACGTGATGCCTTTTTTGATCTGCGCGATAAGTTTGAAGCCTTATTCCGCTATACTGTGCGCGAGGGCATACAAAACGGTGACTTCCGTGCTGTAGACCCTGCGATTTTCGCTAAGATGATGCTCGGCGCGAATAATTGGGTCGCGGTGTGGTACAAAGATGGGGGTCGGCTAAAGGGTGAGGCTATCGCGGATATGGTCGCCGAGAATTTCCTCGCGTCGTTGCGTAAGTAAATCGTATGATGCTAAGACATTAACACGAAACTGTCTCTAAGTAAGAAGGACAAAATACATGGCATTATTGCAAGATAAAGTAGCGATTATCACCGGAAGTGGGCGCGGGATTGGCGCGGCAACGGCGAAACTCTTTGCCCAACACGGCGCGAAGGTCATCGTCACCGATATTGACCCCAAACCGTCTGACCAGACCGCGCAAGAAATCACCGAGGCAGGCGGCAAAGCGCACTCTGTGCCCGCAGATGTGACCGATGCCGGAGGCGTGGAAGAACTCGTCGGACAAACGGTGAATCAATTTGGCGGTGTAGATATTCTCGTCAATAATGCCGGTTATACGTGGGACGGTATGGCGCATAAAATGGGTGATGAACAGTGGGAAGCCATGCTTGCCGTACACCTGACCGCGCCCTTCAAAATCATCCAAGCCTGCATCCCTTACATGCGTGAGGTCGCCAAAAAAGAAATCGCCGAACATGGTCAGGCAAAAGCGCGTAAAATCATCAATATTTCCAGCACATCTGGTACGCGTGGCAACGTCGGTCAGGTCAATTATGCCGCTGGCAAAGCGGGTATTATCGGCGTGACTAAAACCCTATCTAAAGAATGGGGCGCGTTTAATATTCAGGTAAATGCGGTTGCCTTCGGTTTTGTGGAAACCCGCCTCACACAGGCGGATGAGCAAGGTGATTTTACCGAGCGCGAGGGGCAAAAGATCAAACTTGGCATTCCCGATCAAATGCGCCAGATGGCAACCATGATGATCCCGATGGGACGACCCGGCACACCGGAAGAAGCGGCAGGTCCCGTGTTATTCTTCGCCAGCAACCTGTCAAATTATGTCTCCGGTCAAGTGCTAGAAATTACAGGAGGGCTGTAAATGCTCCAATTTTTCTTGAAGATTCTGGTCAATCTACTTCTGGGCAAGCTATTAAAGAAAATTCTCCCGTTCTAATTGAGATTATGAGGTGTAACAATGGACATGGAACAACCCGGCTGTTTGGAACAAATTTTACGCCTGCTCACCGGCTCCATGATGATGGTCGCGGTGGTGATGGCGTTATTAATGATGGTTATTTGACTTTAAAGGACAATAAATACAGATGGTTTCATTTACCCCCACAGACGATCAAAAATTATTGATTGACACAATCCGTAAATACGCGGTCAACGATGTGCAACCGTCGGCGCACGAACACGACGAAGCCAGCGAACCCAACGCTAGCGTGATTGATGTTGGCTGGAAAATGGGCATCGTCCCGTCCAGCATCCCGGAAGAATTGGGCGGATTTGGTGAGATGAGCGCGGTTACCAACGCGATGGCGGCGGAAGAATTGGCATTCGGTGAATTAGCTGTTGCCATGCACGTTCTCGCACCGTCATTATTCGCCTACCCGATCGTATTATTCGGCACAGCAGAACAGCGCGAATCCCTGTTGGAACAATTCCTTGAAGAAGACCTCCCACCCGCCACAGCCGCACTTTTGGAGCCGAGCATCACTTTCGACCCGAACGCGATGAAAACCAGTGTCAGTACAGGTGGCGATGCTGTTGTGATTAGCGGGACTAAGGCGTTCGTCCCATTAGCGGAAGATGCAAAGATGATGCTGGTCTATGCCCGTAATAGCGAAACCGGCACCACCGAAGCTTACATTGTGGATACCGATACTGAAGGCGTACAAATCGAAAAACGTGAGAAACTGCTGGGTTTACGTGCCTTACCGACCTATCGTGTTAACTTTAACGAAGTCCGTTTACCGGCTTCATCACGATTGGGCGGGGCAGTGGGCATCGATTTTCAGGTGATTATCAATCGTATGAATGTTGGACTGGCATCGATGGCGGTGGGTGTCGCCCGTGCATCCTATGAATATGCCAAAGACTACGCCAAACAACGCGAACAATTCGGTAAGCCTATCGCACAGAATCAAGCAATTGCATTTCTTTTAGCGGACATGGCAGTAGAAATTGATAGCGCCCGTTTAATGGCGTGGGAAGCGGCATCGTTGCTGGATAGTGGTGCGGACGCAACTCAATCGGCATATCTGGCGCGTCAATTCGCCAATGATATGGTCTTGATGGTCACCGATGGCGGTGTACAAACACTCGGTGGTTATGGCTTTATTCGTGAATATCCGGCAGAACGCTGGTTACGCAACGGGCGTGGCTTCCCGGCATTTGATGGATTAGCGATTGTCTAAGGGAAAATAATCCTGCGACCTATACTCCGGTTGCATCGTAAATAAGGTATAACCAACTGGAGACGAGGAACGACTTATGGCAATCAATATCGTGTGGGATAATCCTGAAAAAACGGTTCTACGGTATGATATTCATGAAACATGGACATGGCAAGAAGCCGAGGATGCGATTAATACGATTTTTACGATGATGGATAATGCGCCTGCCAACGTAATCTGTACCATTCCACATTTCATCGGCAAGATCAAACTTCCGGTGAACGGGATGGCACATTTCCATAAACTGACTTCACGCAGTCATCCCAAAGCGGGCTTGACCGTGATCGTTGGCACAAATTTCATCATGCGCTCGGCGATCGCCACAGCAAAACGCATGTATACCATGACCGGAAACGAGGTCGATTTTGACTATGCAGACACGCTAGAAGTGGCACGACGGAAGATCAACCACTTTATGATACAAACAGCATAATAATGGGCAAATATATATCGGTGCCTGAACAAGAAAATGAAAATGGTGAGTTAAGGACTGACAAATGATTGATTTTGAAATCCCTGAAAATTTACTGCAACAACGTGAAATGGTGAAATATATCGCAGAAAGTACCATGCGTCCCTATTCGCGGGAGCTTGACGAAGCAGAGCACACCCGCCCAACGGCATTCTGGGATCAGATGTGGCCCCTCCTCAGCGCCCAGCAAAAAATGCAACTTGATAAGCTCAAATCATCAGAAAATGGTGATGGCGGTACTGCGACGAAAGCAAAAGTCAAACGCACTACCTATCTACGCTTGATGTTGATGGTCGAGATGTTGTCATGGGGCGATGCAGGTATCTATCTGTGTTTGCCAAGCGCCGCCCTTGGTGGGTCTGCAATCGAAGCTGTCGGCACAACCGAACAGAAAATTCGCCTGCTCACGCGCTTTTCTGAAGGTGAGAAGCCGGTATTCGGCGCGATGGCGATGACCGAACCGGGTGCGGGGTCAGACACCTCGGCTATCCAAGCAACTGCGGAGTTTGACGAAGATGCGGATGAGTGGATTCTCAATGGCGAGAAAATTTTCTGCACCAGTGGCGGTTTAGCCTTAGAAGAATCCGACGGTTTAGTTGTCGTTTGGGCAACCGTTGACCGCAATGCAGGGCGCGCGGGCATGAAACCGTTCGTAGTAGAAGCAGGGACTCCGGGTGTCAAGGTTGTTAAAGAGGAAATCAAACATGGTATTCGCGCCAGCAACACCGTCGCCATTGCCTTTAATGATGCCCGTATTCCAGCCAATAACATTCTTGGTAGTGCTGAGGTACAAACCAAAGGGGGGCGCGGGTTTAAGGGCGCAATGGCAACGTTTGATGCTAGTCGTCCATTGGTAGCCGCTTCTGCGCTAGGGATTGCCCGTGCCGCCATCGAAACTACGAAGGAAGAACTCGCCAATGAAGGAATCGAAATCCCTTACAATCAACCCAAGCATAAATTGACATCCGTTCAACGCGATGTGATCGAGATGGAAGCACAGCATAAAGCGGCATATTTACTGACTTTGCGCTCTATCTCGATGCTCGACGAGGGCACATCTAATCCATTAGAAGCGTCAATGGCGAAGGTCAAAGCCGGTAAAGCCGTCACATGGATTACCCAAAAATCGGTTGAGCTACTGGGACCTATGGGATATACTCGCGAAATGTTGGTCGAAAAATGGATGCGTGATGGCAAGATCAACGACATCTACGAAGGCACGTCACAGATCAACACACTCATCGTTGCGCGTCGTATTCTCGGCTACAGTCGTAAAGACCTCGCATAATACTCGATAAATGATACTAATGAGGGATGGGCGCGTGCAAACGTCTGTCCCTTTTACCCCAATTGATAAACCACACACTCTCCGGCTGGGGTTGATCGATAATCGCCGTCTGGCATCACAAATCCATCATCGAGTTGCGGACATGCCAGATAATAGATACGCGCACCATCATCGGCAATCGTCAGGGCATCTTCAAACGAAATCGCTTCATCCACGTTGCGGAAGGCATAAAAACGTACCGGATACAGGTTATCTTTGCCGACAAGGTGTGTCAGGATAAGATCATCTTGTGTGGTTTCTGCTTGCAACACTGCAACTGCCGCCTCAATCCATGGGCGATTACCACTGTTATGGATAAAGGCGAGGAATATGCCCGCATGGAGCACCGTCAAAAGCAGTAAACTTGCGATCAATGGGCGTGTGATCCGTTTGAGTGGGCTTTGCCATCCATAGACCACCACCATCGCGCCGGCGACCGCCATCACAGGAATGAGTGTGACCTTATAATAATCGTGTACAAAGCTCGCATTTCTGAAAACAATCTGATATGTCAAAAACCCCATAAACAACGCCAGTACGATGAGATTTGCCTGTTTTGTGCCATGTTTCAGCATAAACGGAATGCCCCACACACTGAGCACCAACAAACCGATGGTGCCAAATGTGCCTGTATGGACAATTGTCGTAAATATGAATTCAAGCAAGGTGAATGGGCGTGTACCGGGATCATCAACTGCGTTACTTGCCCGCCATACAAAAGCGTTCATGATGCTGTCAAATGTGCCGTCCCACTGCAATTGATAAAATCCAAGTAATGCAATGACCGCGACCACAGAAACGAGACCTAACCCTATCACGATCAGTCGGTGTCGTTTATCGCCCAGCCACATGGCGAGTAAACCCAAACAGCCCACAAAAAATACAGCTGTCCATGCCGTCCACGCCGCTATCCACGCCAACCCGATTAATACCAATGTCCGTGATCGTGTGGGGTCTCTAAGCCAATCGAGCATCACATAGGCAAAGACCAAAATGACTAGCACACCGATCAAATCATGGCTTGGCACACGCCCATAATAGGCGATCATTGGCACAAATCCATAAAATATCAATGTCCATAGCGCAACGTTTGATCCGTATAATCGTTTGGTCAAGGCATACAACATTGTTGCGCCGAGAAGGGTCACGACAATAAACCCGTAGCGGACAGCGAGTTCATTTTGTCCAAAAAATTGTGAGGTAATTGCCGGTAACCAGATGATTAATGGCGGGTGATGTGCGTAATACTCAAAGTTTTCTGCTGTAGTCGGTCCCGCATTACGGATTACCATCAACCCTGTTTGGTCGAGACCATAAATATCGTAATTCCTTACGCCTGCTGGAACCCATATTCTTGGCGCATCCTGTAACCCGTACCACGGCGATGATCCTCTAATCATCAACACACCCCATAAGCAGATGAGTAGGGCAACCAGTGTGATCAGGTGCCGATAGTGTTTTTGTGTCACAGAGTCATCACCTTATCCATGTGAATAGATCATTTATCGTTATTTTATGCCTTTCTTGCATCATACAACCGTAAGACTTATCCAACGATTTTTGAAATTATTCTAACTTATGGGGATAATTGACAAGAATTAATGTCAAATCAACGCGTAGTAATGTACAATTATTAAAAATTAATTGATAAAATGCTCATGGAACATCCTACAAATCCATTAAACTACGTTTTACCACAAGATATTGACTTCGCCACCGATGTGAAAACAGATCGCCTCGCCATTTTATGGAAGGTGACCATCGTTGTTTCATTGACGATTGTCTTCACTGTTGTCGGAATTCTCACGGCGTTACGGGTCAGCCCGCTAGCATGGGTGATTGCACCGCTTGTCGTGACAGGTGCCTGCCTGCTGACGCGTAACCTGCTCAAGCGTAATCATTTTCATGCCGCAGTCTGGGTGTATACCTTCGGTTTGATGTCCGGTTTGACAATTGCCATGTTCAGCAACGATCTCATCTTATGGCAGATTTTGCCCTATGCCTATATTCTGGTGGTGTTTATCGTTGGTTTGCTCGTGCATCCTATCAACACGTTTGGTCTCGCCGTTGTTGCGTCCATCATTACACTCGCCGTGCCTATAATCGGTGGGGATGGTGTGGACGAAATTACCATGCATCAAGGCTTTGCGATTGTGTTGATGTTTGTAAGCGCGGGTCTTGCGTCACAGGTCACAGGCGAATTATATGCCGTTACTGAGTGGGCATTGATGAACTATCAGCGCGAGCGACGCACCAATGTTGACCTATTCGAGAGCCGGAACGAGTTACACCGTGCTTTAAATCGAAGCGAAGCACTCAGCGATAAATTGCAGGAAATCAATGAAGAATTAGCCGTTGCACACGAAGCCGCAGAAGCCGCCAAAAATTTCCGGGGGCAATTCCTCGCCAATATGAGCCATGAATTACGCACGCCCCTAAATGCCATCATCGGCTTTAGCGAAACTATGCTCAAATTCCCTATGATGTACAACGATGAACCTCTGCCACAAACTTATAATAAGGATATGGGGCAAATATATAGCAGTGGGCGACAATTGCTCGACCTAATCAATGATATTCTCGATCTGGCGCGTGTGGATGCGGGTAAACTAGAGATTTACATGGAGCGCGTTGCGTTACGCAAACCGATTGATGATGTGTTGGCAATGGCAAAAGGGCTATTACAGCACAAGGATGTCTCACTCGAATCGATTTTACCGGAAAAATTACCCTTCGTTTGGGCGGATGAAACGCGTGTCCGTCAGGTGCTGGTCAATCTTTATAGCAATGCCTGCAAGTTCACCGAAAAGGGTAAAGTTACACTGACTGTCCGCGAAGCGGATGATGGCATACAGTTCAGTGTCAAGGATACTGGCTCCGGCATCGAACCGACTGAAATGGAAAAAATCTTTGAAGAATTCCAGCAGGTCGAAAATCGTGGACGTGACCCGCGTTCAGGGTCTGGTCTGGGTCTGGCGATCTCGCGTCAACTCATTCAGTTGATGGGTGGGCGCATCTGGGCGGAAAGCACATTGGGCGAGGGAAGTACCTTCCATTTCCTCCTACAACCCTATCACAAAGATGAGATGGCAACGATAGAAACACCAGTTATTGAACGATCAGCAAGCACGGAGACAAATTAAGACCTATGCGTATCCTATATGTTGAGGATAATCAGGCGAATGTCTATCTGGTCAGACGGGTAGCGCTTGGTCACGAAGTTATCAATCATATTGACGGCGAACAAGCAATCGCCAGCATCAAAGCAGATAATCCCGACCTCATCCTGATGGACATTCAACTTGCCGGTCCCATGTCCGGCTTAGATGTAGTGCGGAAATTACGCGAAGAGGGCAACGAAACCCCTATCATCGCTGTGACAGCGTATGCGATGGTCGGGGATCGCGAAAAATGCCTCGCGGCAGGGTGCAACGAATATCTCGCGAAACCCCTCCCCATCACCCAATTAATCGGGCTGATTAAAAAATATAGCGAATTGACCGATCTCCGTAACACACAGGAAGCTGAAGCAATCGCTCAAGCAATTAATGAAGTTGCTGAAACTGAACCCGCGCCCGAAGAGACGGAGTCTCCCGTTGATGCTGATGACATTGAGACACCTGTTAGTGAAGTGGCGGACGAAGCGCTGATCTTCGACATGGAAACCGAAAAATCAACCAGTGCAACCTCTGAAAAAAATCCCAAGACAGACGCGGATGTGAAAGACGACACACAACCCGACACCAAATCAAACGGGGAAGCGGAAGCACCCGCATCCGATGAATCGTCGAAAACGGATTCACGCGATGCTGAAGAATCTGCATGAAAAATACCCGCGCTCACGGTATCATTACATTAACTATACTTAATGAATCTGTTTGGAAAAAATAATGTCAAATAAAATTGCTCTTGTTGTAGATGACACCCCGGCGAATCGGGACTTTTTAGAACGCTTGCTCGCGCAGGCAGGGTTTGAAATTCGTGGCGCATCTAGCTATAAACAGGCGATGGAAGCGGTTACAGAGCTAGAATCGCTACAGATGGCTGTGGTAGATATTCAATTGCCAGATGCCAGCGGATTACGCCTGACGGAAGACTTACGGAAAAAGTTCCCCGATGCCTATATTGTTGTGGCGACCATGTTTGACGAACGCTCCCTCATCGAACGTGTTTTTCAGCGTGGGGGCAATGTCTATCTGGTCAAGCCACACGGATTTATGGAATTATTCAAACGGGTCACCGCGCATGACCTCAAAGAATTGCTCAAAGACGATCATCTTGTCATCGATCAGTACGGTCCACGCATCGTATCGAGCAAATCAGGTAAGTAACTGTAACAGACCCGGGCGCATCGAAAATTTGAGCGATTCTCCCTGTGCATATTCGCCATCAAGGTCAATGCCAAGTTGTCCCGACGGACTAACGATGTCGATATTTTTCGCCCGTCGATAATGTACCGCCGGATGCATCAGATGTTCCCCGCTATACACCAATCGCAATGCCCGCAACAACGTCATACGGGAGACCGCTTCTAGCACAATCACATCGAACAGACCATCCGTTACCGAGGCTTTGGGTGCAATCTGCATCCCATGCCCGAACATCGACCCGTTCGCCACCACCGCTAACCAAGATTTATCGTCATACCACAATTCACCATCCAGCTTGACCTGAATCCGTTGTGGACTATAGCGCATAATGGTCTCGATAGTCGCGCGCAAAAATGTCCAGGGACGGCGTTTTTGTACGCGATTTACCCGTGCATCCACATCCCCGCCCAGACCCGTGCTGGCAATGTTCAAAAAGTGCTCGCGCATCGATTCTGTCTGCAATAAACCGATGTCCGTTGCTTGCGGTTGTGCTGTCGCCACCCATTCCGCCGCCTGTTCAATATCAAACGGGATGCCCCGGCTTCGTGCCCAATCGCGCCCTGTGCCCACCGGCAATGTGCCATAGATCATTGGCGCGGAGTCTGGATGTTCGGCGTTGAGGTCTGCCAGCGCATTCACTAAGGCATGGTTTGTGCCATCTCCGCCGATGGAAATCACCCGTCGTAACCCGCTAGCATAGGCTTTGTCGAGGTGGAGCGCCACTTCTTCAGGGTGTTGTGTGACTGCCAGTACCAGCTCACCCAGCTTATCCCACAAAATCGGTTCAATTTGCGTCCACACCTTGCCAGCGCGTCCACCAGCGGCGTGAGGATTTAAGATAATCAGTGTTTTTGAGGTGTCCATCGTAAAATACCATGCGTGACAATATATCCACGCGTATTATACCGTGTTGTTACGCTAACACATGCTTATGAATAGATCAGCGTCTCCAAAGGGGTTGAGGCAGAACATTTTGTACATCGACTCGCGTAAACTCACGCGTGATCAGATCAAAGATATAGGATTGCGCGTCCTCAGCACGGAAAAATCCGCTTGCGGTAAATGAAAATACAATTTGTGTACCGTCCGGTGATACATCAACACTCAATACATGCGGTCTAGAAAACAGAAACTTTACTTCTCTGGTAACAGGGTCTAGCAAATAAAAATTTTGTTCAACTCCATTTTGTCCAACATAAAAAATATAAGCGTTGTCTAGAACCCAAAAGCGTCTGTAAATGCCTATTTGTTCCGAGAAGGTAAGCTGGGTTAGTGTGTCGTCATCAAGATTGAGTGAAAACAATTGCCCTACGTATTCTGACCGATTAGAAACAAATATGATCTCGTTGGCTTCCGGGTGCCACATCGGACGCATATCATTTGCCGGATGTGATGTGAGATTTTGCATTGTTCCAGTGTCCATATTGTATAAGAAAATGTCCCGGAGATTGAGACGATCACCACCACCATCAAGCAAAATGGTGCGCTCATTATTAGAAGGGGAAATAGTATGGATGTAAGGT
>DAOTXB010000103.1:0-4148 GCA_034435575.1 Anaerolineae bacterium | reverse complement strand
TGTGGGAAAAGCGCCCTCTATTCATCATGATTGTGTATTATGCCTTCGTGAACTTCTTCATCGTGAGCGCCACCATTTTCTCCGTGCCCTATTTGCTGGCGCGGACGGGCAATAACGAAGCCTCGCTCGGTCTTTTGCTGGCGCTCATCAACGGCGGGTCGATGCTCGGTAGTCTGATCATCGCCTATTTAAATCTGCAAACCAATCGCGTGATGTATATCGCGCTCGGTGCGACAATCACGGGGGTGATGTTGAGCATTGCAGGCATGGCGCAAGTGGTGCCGTTATTAGGCTTCGCGTTATTCTTCATGATGATGCCGATTCCAGCGACAAACGCGATGTTTATCGCCATTTTACAGGCGAAAGTCCCGCCGGATGTGCAGGGGCGTGTGTTTGCGGTGATGAGTCAGGTGGTGCGTGTGTTGATGCCAGTGGCGTTTTTGATCGCAGGACCGTTGGCAGATCGCATCATGGAACCGTCGCTAACCGTGCCCGTGTGGGGCGTGGCAACTCCCTTGGACGGCACCCTATTTCCGGTGTTGTTCCATGAACCGGGAATCAGCACATTTGCCCCCGTCGTTGGCAGTGGCACGGGGTCAGGGATGGGCTTTATTATGCTCATCAACGGGATGATGTTGGTGATGTTAGCGGGCGGGTTATGTAGCATAGGCAGTGTCCGCACGGTGGAAACGACATTGGCGGATTATCAGGCAAAGGCACGTCAAGAAACGGCACAAACAGGTGCCTCTGAACCCATAAATGCTGATGCAACAGGTGGCGAGAATACCACCCAAAAAGTGATGACTTAGACGCTTGCAGTGCGCGGCGCGATTAAGCGAATTAAATGTTGTGCGCCGATCTCAAAGTTGCGACTACAATCCACCGGAGATTGCCAGAAGCGCGTATCCTTCAAGCGGGTGCGTTCGCTGATGACCGGCAATAATAATTTGCCCGCGCTGATGGTGTATTCACGTTCGAGCGTCGCTTCGTTATCGAGCAGTGCATCCGGCGAAATAATCGCGATGACTAAGCCGGATTCTTGTAACGCGGTTTCGATCTGTTTGTGCCAGTCGCGCCCTTCATCAATATGGAGTGAATCCAGCCAGACATTGATGCCCGCTTCACGTAAGCGCAACGCAAGGTCAATCGCAAACACTTCATCTGGTCGGCTATAGCTGATAAAGATGCCAGTGTGCGCGGCTTTCTTCACATTACGACTGTTCGTCAGGCGATTATACGCCTCAAACGAAGCAGGATCATTGGGGGTTTTCACCAATGCGCGCCGTAATGAGCGCCGTTGTTGCTCCGCGACGTTGATCTCCGTAGTGTCTTTGAATTTAGTTGAGGAGGCAATCACGGTATTTTCATTGTTTTTTGCTCTGTAATTCATTTTAAATCCCGATTACCTTAACTTTTTTTCGGTACATTAAGTATAGCATATAAACACAATTCAAACCTTAATAGGGTGTAAGTAATGCAGGTTCAGCCACAGGCAAACATGCCAACCCTCCGCAGGAGCCGAAGTCATCTGTCTACACACCCTAACAAGTTGTTAAAAGACCATAAAGGTTCATATAAATTTCTTGCGAATGGTTGATTTTATCCGCTGTGTATTGTATGGTTGATAGACATCGCATCAAAATGTTAAAGGAAAACGACGATGTATAGCACAAACAGACCACCGGGCGTAGAGGTCGTCCGCTCTTCTCTTATGTAGCGACTGCTACTTCAATCAGTCGCGCACCTCCACACGCATTCCTCCAAACAGATCAACTGTTTAGCTTATCATCAAACGCACTTATAATGCGTACCTATTGTGATTCTATGACACATGCCATACCTGAGCGAAAAAGGAGCGAATGCAACTCTCATGAGTGAACCTTATAATCCACAAGATATTGAACCGCGCTGGCAGGAAAAGTGGGAAGACGACAACCTGTACCGTGCGGAAATTGATTGGACTCGTCCTAAACATTATGCCCTGACGATGTTGCCGTATCCGAGCGGTGACCTGCACATCGGGCACTGGTTTGCGATGACTCCATCTGATGCGCGCGCCCGCTATATGCGGATGAAGGGCTATAACGTGCTATTCCCGATGGGCTTCGATGCCTTCGGTCTACCCGCAGAAAACGCGGCTATTCAGCGTAATATTCATCCGGCAACATGGACACAAGCCAATATCGAACGCATGCGGAAGCAACTGAAAAGTATGGGCGCGATGTTCGACTGGGAACGCGAAGCCGTCAGTTGTGATCCTGAATATTATCACTGGACGGAATGGTTTTTTAAGCAATTTTACAAGGCGGATCTGGCATTTCGTGGTGAGGCGGTTGTGAACTGGTCGCCGTCACTGCAAACGGTGCTGGCGAATGAGCAGGTGATCGACGGTAAAGACGAACGTAACGGTCAGCCTGTGATCCAGAAAATGATGGCGCAGTGGTTCTTCCGTTATACGCGCTATGCGGATGAAATGCTGGACTTCAGTAAAATCGACTGGCCCGAACCGATCAAGATCATGCAGACTAACTGGATCGGTCGAAGTGAAGGCGCGAAGGTCAAATTCCAGATGGAAAACGGCGCGGGTGAGATCGAAGTGTATACCACCCGACCGGATACGCTGTGGGGCGCAACCTTTATGGTGCTGGCACCGGAGCATCCTCTGGTTGATGACATCGTCACCGATGCTCAACGTGATGCAGTTGACGCGTATAAAGAAGCCGCCGCCAACGCGACTGAAATTGAACGTACCGCCGAAGACCGCGAGAAAACTGGCGTGTTCACGGGTGGGTATGCCATTAATCCGGTCAATCAAGAGAAAATTCCGGTGTGGATCGCGGATTATGTCATGATTACCTACGGCACAGGCGCGATTATGGCGGTGCCCTACGGCGATCAGCGTGACTTTGAATTTGCGCGTAAGTTTGACCTGAACATCGTCCCCGTTGTTCGTCCCGAAGGCGCGGAGAATGACCCTGTTGTTGCAGAGATGACCGAAGCCTATGCGGGCGCGGGTGTGATGATTAACAGCGGACCGATTGACGGCACAATACATAATGGTGCGAAAGGGCGCAAAAGCCCCGCCGTAGATGCGGCGATCACATGGCTAGAAGAAAACGAAGCGGGCGAAGAAGCGGTGAACTATCGCCTGCGCGATTGGTTGGTCAGTCGTCAACGCTATTGGGGTAGCCCGATTCCGATGGTGCGGACAGTTGACGGAGTCTATGAACCGGTCAACGATGATGATTTGCCAGTGGAACTGCCCCAAGATGTGAAGATGACCGGCGCGGGTAATCCGTTGGCGGAGCACGCAACCTTCGTCGATACGAAAGATGCCGCCGGACGACCCGCTAAACGTGAAACCGACACGATGGATACCTTCATGTGTTCGTCATGGTATTTTTACCGTTATCTGAGTCCACACTATACTGATGGACCGTTTGACCCTGAAGAAGCGGCATACTGGTTGCCCGTGGACACCTACACCGGTGGTGCGGAACACGCGACCATGCATCTGCTGTATTCGCGCTGGTTCACCAAAGCGATGCGTGATCTGGGCATGTTCAAAGAAACTGCCGACATCATGCAGGATAACGGGCGCAATGTGGATGACTTGATGCACGGTGAGCCGATGATTCAACTGCGTAATCAGGGGCAGGTGCTGGGCGCGGAACGTCCCGGCGATTACATCATGGCGACGGGCACCTACAAGGGTGATAAGCTGTTTGCTGATAACGTTGATGTGGTCGATGGACCGAACGCCGTGACCGCTGGTTTTGAGGGCGTTTTTGGCGAAATCACCAAACGTACGGAGAACATCCTGCAAGTGGATATGGCGGGGGTGAACCATGTTGTCGAAGTTATTGACGGCGCGACGGTCAATATCCCGCACATTGATGGCGAAAATAATGTCAATCAACTGAAGCATCATCTGGATATTCAGCGCATGTCTAAGAGTAAGGGCAATGTGGTCAATCCTGATGAACTGGTCGAAAAATATGGCGCGGACACAGTACGAGCTTACCTGATGTTCGGCTTTGATTGGATCAAAGGCGGTCCCTGGGACCCGAGTCAGATTAAAGGACCACAGAGCTGGGTAGAGGATGTCTGGTCGTTGGTCACGGCAGGTGCGCCCAACGATGGGGCGG
>DAOTXB010000102.1:0-8261 GCA_034435575.1 Anaerolineae bacterium | reverse complement strand
CTGGGTCTAGACCAATCCTTTGAAAATATTTTAAGTTAAGGGGACATATAGCATGGACGTAAGAACAGCAAACATTATACTCGACATCACATTAATTCTTGCATCGCTGTGGATGGTGTACACCGTGCGCGATATGGGCGGTGTGGTCGGCAAGACACTCAACTGGATCGTCACCGGTACGGTCATCTTAGGTGTGGCGCATCTTTTCACCACGTTCTCTGGCGATATTTTCAACGAATGGAACGGCACAATACATCGTATGGTTGTACTGGTCGGTTTCGTGGTGCTGGTGCAAGGGTTCCGCCAATTACGGGCGATGCGGTAAACACACGCTATTCGCCGTTGATAACAAGCATAAATGTAAATACAAATAGATCTGCTCATGCCTGGCTGACGGTATGCAGTTAGGCATAAAATGATTTCATCAGGTAGATGGTCGGTTATGGTTGGAGCCTAAAAAATCTGTAATCTTGCTAAAGCAGGCTATTTCCGATCAATACCCCGACTATCTTCGGAACGTAACGAACATCTGTCTTTCACCTTAATACAATCGCCCTGACCATAACTCATCACTATTCGCTTAGAATGGTGATTTTGGCTATGATTGTGTAGAGAGGATGGGGTTTGGAAAGAGTATCAAACGGGAAAAACAATAGTGCAGACAATTGGTGGGCGTTACGTAATTGAGGAAGAAATTGGCGTTGGGGGAATGGGCACAGTGTATCGTGGGCAAGATACACAAACGCGCACACCCGTCGCTGTGAAAATGCTGAAACCGGAGGCGATTAAGCAAGATAATCGCTTGATCGAACGCTTCCAGCGTGAAGGGGAAGCGCTCCGCACACTTAACCACCCCAATATGGTAAAAATGTTGGATGTTGTTGAGGACAACGGCAACCATTACCTGATTATGGAGTATGTCGCGTCCGGTGATTTGAACCAATTGCTCAAGCGGGAGCAATTGTCTATCTCGCGTGTTATCAATATTGCATTAGATATTGCTGATGCCCTGACCCGTGCGCATCGGTTAGACATTGTGCATCGTGACCTCAAACCGGGGAATGTATTGATTGCAGATGATGGCACTCCGCGCCTGACAGATTTTGGGGTAGCACATATCGCCCAAAAAGAGCGCGTGACAGAGACAAACGCGATTGTCGGCACCATTGATTATCTCCCCCCGGAAGCGCTAGATAGCGGGCAAATGGACACCCGTTCCGACATCTGGGCGTTCGGCGTAATGCTGTATGAAATGATCGCAGGAGAACGCCCGTTCACCGGAGACACCATCGCACAAATAGTGATGCAAATTATCACGCAACCGCACACACCATTGGATGAAATTCGCACGGACACGCCAGATGCATTGGTGGATCTGGTGCACCGCATGTTGGAGAAAGACCCCAATTTGCGGATTTCTTCTGTACGCATCATCGGCGCAGAATTAGAAGCAATGCTGACCGGTGGGTCGCTGGATACGGGTGCAATCACGCCACAGACAGCGCTCCCGCAACCGGGACGCTTTGCGGCTTCCACACCAGCAGGTACACAGATTCGCCACCATTTACCCATACAAACCACACAGTTTATTGGACGGCAAGCAGAATTGAATGAGCTTGATGGATTACTGCGTGACCCCGATATGCGTCTGGTCACGATCCTTGCACCGGGGGGCATGGGTAAAACCCGCCTCTCCATCGAAGCCGCCGCCCGTCAGGTAAACGATTACCCCGATGGGGTGCATTTCATCGAATTAGCGCCGCTGACAACTGTGGACGCGATACCGTCTGCGATAGGCGATAAGGTCGGGATGCAATTTTCACCAGCGCCGATTCCGCCAGTCGTACAATTGGCACAATATCTACGAGATCGTACGTTACTTCTGGTCATGGATAATTTTGAGCATCTGCTAGAGGGCGCGGATATTATCACTACAATTATGCAACTCGCACCAAATGTTAGATTTATCGTCACATCCCGCGAAAAGCTGAACTTGAGTGGTGAAGCCATATTTAACCTCGGTGGCATGGACTTTCCTAGATGGGAAACGCCCGAAGATGCGCTGGAATATAGCGCAGTCAAGATGTTTATGCAGAGCGCCCGACGCGTCGTCCCCGGTTTTGTGCTAGAAACCAAAGACCTCGACTATGTGGGGCGAATTTGCCGTTTGGTACAGGGATTGCCACTGGGTATCTTGTTGGCGGCGGCATGGCTGGATACGCTCTCGACGCAGGAAATCGCCGAAGAGATTGACGAGAGTATGGACTTTCTCGAAAGCGAATTACGCGATCTACCAGAGCGTCAGCGCAGTGTGCGGGCGGTGTTTGAATATTCATGGAACTTGATGCCGGAAAAAGACCGTGACGTGTTCAGCAAGCTCGCGGTGTTTAGAGGTGGATTTGATCGCAAAGTCGCACAAAAAGTGGTGGGAGCATCATTACGTAACCTGACCTCGCTAGTCAACAAGTCGCTGGTTACGCGTGACCCGAACAGTGGGCGCTACAATATCCACGAATTAGTGCGTCAATTCGGCGAGTCTCAGCTTGAGGACAGGGGCGAACTGGAAACAATGCGCTATGCTCATGCGGACTATTATTCAAAGGCGTTAACACACGAACAGGACGGTGTCTTCGGGTTTATAAAAGTAATGGAAGCCATCATAAAACCGGATTTTGAGAACGTTAGCATGGCATGGATGTTCCTATCAGATCATAATGATCTGGATCGGCTCAATCCTATGATTATGCCACTGTATCTTTACGGGCGTTCTTATCTCGCAGAATATGACTGCAAGCGTTTATTCAAATATGCGCGGTCTAAGGTAGAAGTGCCCATTGAAGAAGCCACACACCCAGCACAACGTACACTCTGGACTCACTATATCGAAAGTGAGCCAGATATGGAAGAACGGCTTACACGGGCGGAGGTCGTGGCAAAGCGAAATAATGACCTGATTGAGCTAGATTACATTTATTTTACCAAGGCGGCAATGACTCTTCTTAAACGTGCCGAACCTTACGAAACCGCCCTTGAGCACCTGCAACATTCGATTGCATTCAGTGAGGAACACAACATCGTATATGCGCGTGCGGCTGCACTTTATTTCAGCATGCACGTATACGCTTGTTTGGGCGATTACGATAAGGTACTGGAATGGGCAGATAAGAACGAAAAGTTCTATGTCAGCACGGTGAATGCTACCGGCAACAATCTGTATCTCTACCGTTTGTACGTCTATTTAGTTCGTTACTACGTGACTGGTGATGACAACTTGTTTGTACAGACATTGCAAGAGCTACAGGAACAAATGCACCGTGTTCAAGACAAGGTGCGTTATGCGTTGGGCTATGTGCATGAAGGGTTCCGGCAATTACAGGTCGGTAATATAGATACGGCATACCGCATTGGCGATGAAGTGCTCACGATGAGCTATACCGCAGACATGATGACAAGTAAGGCAAATGGATACACACTGATGGCATTAATTAGCCTTACCCAAGGTAATATAGCTATTGCAAAGGATCGACTACAGAAAGCACATGAGACAAATGTTGTGCTGGCACCTTCCAGCTTTCCAGAGCATTATTATGGTCTAGCACTTGTGCATCTCATGGAAGGGGATTTTGGTCAGGCGCAAGATGCGATTACCATGCATATCACGGAATCTTTGACGTGTCCGGTGCGTTATCATCAGAAATTCGGTGATGCAGTCTACTATACAATGGCATTGCTTCCGATTCTGGCAGGCATCTCACATGGGCGCGGTGAGTCGATATTAGCGGCTCAATTGCTTGGCGCGGATAGTCAACGTCCGTTTACACATCGCTTCTGGGCAGAAGATTTACCGGTATTACAAGAATTAGCCGATCAAGTGCAGTCTACATTAGGCGATGATGCCTACGATGAAGCATTTACACAGGGGAAAAGCGCAAAGATTGCATCGTTGTTTGAGCGAGCGATGCAATAAGTGATTCGTGAACCATCACTTACCAGAATTATAGTAATCCAAATCGAGACGATCCAAAACCACATGGAAGTGTTGCAAGTCTAGCAGGGCGTTGTGCAAACAAGTCGTGGCGCGCTTTTGATTATTTTCTAATCCCGCAGACATACTCTCCATAAAGTTATTCATCGCGTTCAACAGATCTTCGCGGATTGTTTCAATGTGCGGCGCAAAGTCAATCGCTTCCACCGTTGCGATGTGGTCTTTCATCTTTTGCAGGTACTCACGTTTTTCTGGCGTAGTTTGTACTTTGTTAAATTTTGAACTCAGCTCAAAAAAGCGTGCGCTATAGGGGGCGGTCTTTGACCACCACACACTGGCGTGGGTATGAATTTCGTCTTTAAATTGGGATGCGCGATCTAGTTTATGTACCATTAAAGCAACCATGTAATATACCTTTAAATACTTGATTGAATTAACCTTATTGTAACCTCACCCCCAATTTTGGATATAGTACTAAACGTCCACTAGCGTAATTATTTACGAAATTTCGAAATGTTATACCCATGTTATGAGGCGCATTAGCAAGATGCTAATAATTTATTCTATTAACAGGTTTAGAAATATAAACGCAGGAGTTGTAGCGAGAAGAATATGCAAAAATAGACGCAAGCGACACACGCAACGCCCCAGAAGATTCCACCGATCAAAAAGCGACCAGCCGTGCTAATGTCCCGTCGTGCTTCAATGTTGTGGCGGTAGTCTGGTTGAGCCGTCGCCGTTTGAAGAATCTGCCAGCCGGAGCGTAGAAAAGTATGTGCCCGCAAGAAAGTGATCCGCGTGAAGTGCAGAAAAATGGCGGCGAAAATGGCATCTAACGCGATGATGAGCATGCAAGCCTCTCTCTTAAATCATATCGTAAATTTGGAACGCTTATGGCAAACAGCGTGTCATATATCGTAGCAGACAGTTATTAGTTTACAGGCAATATGGCATCATCCAGAACAACATACACCACATTCTAATGACCGTGCATCTCGCCTATGAGCAACGAAACGGAGTAACCGTGTCCAGAACAATGTGCACAATTTCACTTTTTTTGATCGTCATCTTGAGCGCGTGTAATATTGGGGCAGAAAATGCCTCTCAACTAGACACGAATTAAGCGACAAAGGCGCAAGCTCGCGTCATTGCACCTTTCTGTAGTGCCACTTGCACGTATCACATGGTTTCACCTCAGCACGATTCAGGGTAGGATAGCGTTGAATGTGGTGGTGTTGGTCGTTAAAAGGGTAAATTTGGATGCGTAGATTTTTTCGACAGGTGGAACGGTTAATCTGGGTGTTTGCGGGTATTGCCTGTATGTGGGGCGCGTGGGATACCTACCGCGTCGGTGGTGGTTTAGGGTGGACATTATTGCTCGCCGCCTGTGGAATCGGGTTTTTCGCCTATACCTACTACCGGGTGACCACGCCGGAAGATGATCCATTTGGCAGGCGTTGAATGGCGACAGTCTCAAGAATCAAAAAGCCGTCACCATCAATACTGCGGCAACAGCCAAAAAATTTACACCATAACGCGCTTTGATAAAGTGGGGCTAATGCACCAGCCCACTGCCAGACATGGCACCCATCCCAATGCGATCCATTTCCTGTTGTAGATTATGGAGTTCATACTGCGCGGTTTGCATATAAAGGCGAGCGGCGTTGGCATCCCCGGCGAAGAATGCCTGAAAACTGAGCATCACTTCTGCCATACTGTTGAGCAAGCACTGACGCGCATCGCTAACAGTGGTCGGATATTCTGCATTTGCGAAGCTCTGGCGGATACTCTGAAGTTCACCAAAAAGTGGCAACATTTCTTCGTCGTCGTAGGCGCTCAGGGTAGCGGTGGTATCAAAGAATTGATCGCTGTAGATGAGTGTTTCATCCCACCAAGCCTGAAGTCGCAGTTCATGTGCGGATTGTGTTTTCACTTGTCTAAACCTCGCTGTATCATTGGGTCATTTGCTTCATTTTAATTATGATAGCATGAATATTTAGCACAAAGCGTTAATTTATGTATTTTTCATTAATTATTTCGATTTGGTTGGTTTTTTCACTAAGGTGTGTTGATGTGAGTATACTATGCTCATTGTACTGAATTTATGCCTATCGTATATACTTTCGCTTGTTTTTTTTACGTTATTCCTATTTTTCGCACGATGACAGGCGTAGAATTGCACAAAACGCCACGAACAAAACCTTCATTCCGCCCATAGCGTCTTGTCTTATACCGCAATGAATATATAGCTTTAGCGTCAATCACATCAGTGGTTCATGCCAGTGAATACACTTTATCGTTCATTTCCAGGTTCAATTTGCCGTAAGAGATGGTAACGCTGAAATGTGTGGTCAGGATGTTGGCATCACGGCGATGCCCATCTTTCCCCAAAGATAATTCAGCAATATCGGCGAATTTGCTCACGTGACCCTCTTCATGTGCGGAAATATGCGCGTAAATCCGGTATTTCACCTCGCGGCAATCACGAAAAACAATTTGAAACGAGATTGGATCATCCGGGTTACCTTCCATCGACACGGTACGATAATCGCAGGTGAGCACAATATCGCGTCCCCACTCTACCATTTGCATATCGCTGATAGCAAAGGCACCGTCCGGTACCAACCCCAGGGTGTTGATAATTTTCGTCCTGTCCATCGGTTTCCTCTGTCCAAGTGATCTTTTCTATTTGATTGTAATTGTAATCGGAATCGATCACATTGGCATCTTTCAATTTAGCTTACCTGTGCGTTCCGCCACAGACAATAGTTAAACATTAACTCTGCCCATAAATAACATGAAAGTGAGCAAGAATAATGAACAGTATCTCGACGCTATATAAGCTACAACAGCGCCTCAATCTTGACGCATCAACCGACACAGCGCGGTTACGCACGGCTCTGGAAACAGCTTCCACCATGATCGAACGATTGACGGGACGGCGTTTTGTGCCTTATCAAGCGACACGCACACAGCATGTTCTGCCTGAAAATCGTACCGTGCTGTTGCTGGATGATGACCTGATTAGCCTGAGTATCCTCAGCGATGATCGTGGTGCGTTGATCGCCCTATCCGATGTAATGCTATTGCCGGATGACAACGCAGTCGCAAGCATCATTCAGGCGCTTAATGGCGTGACCTTCGACTATAGCGAGACAAGCGAGAACGCAATTTCGGTGACGGGCATCTGGGGATGGCACCATGCACCGACCACGATGTGGCGTGATAGTGGGGACAGTGTGGGGGATAATCCACTGAGCGCATCAGCAACAACCATCACCATCACGGACTCCACTCTTGCGGATAGTGCCGGTGAATCGCCCCGTTTTCAGGTGGGGCATGTGTTGAAGATCGACGATGAATATCTGCGTGTAATCGCGGTCAACGACACCTCATTGAGCGTTATGCGCGGGGTCAACGGCACCGTCGCGACCACACACTCACAATCCACCATGATCGCTACTTATCAGCCCGCGCCAGATGTGGATAATCTCTGCTTGCGGTTAGCAGTGTGGCAATATCGTGCGCCAGATCAACGTGGGAGTGGTGGGGTGCCCGTCGCGCTCAAACACGAGATCGAAGCCTTGCGTCGGGTGCGTGTTAGATAAGGCAATCGAGTTTGAAATTGTTAGAAATTTGTGATTGTGTGTAGACGTTAACACTATTTACTATCCTTCTTCGGGCAAGAAGTGGTAGGATTGCGCTGTGTCTATTCCGCCTCATTTCTAAAAATCCAAAGACAACAGGTTATTGCTGTCTTTGGATGCCATGATTCAGCTTTGCCAGCCCTGTAAGAATGCATTGACTGACGCTTCGTAAGCGTTGTTTAAATCACCACCGCGCCGTAATTGTTGATTAAGCTCCAACATCACAAAACCGTGCATAATCGCCAGTAAACCCCTAAGCGCGGTCAGCGACTGTTCTTCACCGGAAATTTTGCCGACAATGTTCTGTAGATTCAAGATTTTCCCGAATTGTGGACTATCTTCTGGCGGAGACGTGGTATCCACAGTGGAAAACACCAGCATATAAGCTGTCGGGTGCTGATGGGCAAATTCACGAAACCCCCGTGCCACCTGTAACAATTGTGACAGCGGTTTTTCATCCGGCATTGATTCTAAGATATTATTGGCGACCTCTCCCAGCAAAGCAAACGTGTGTTCGTTGATGCGTTTGACGAGTTCAGCCTTGTTTTTGATATGGCGGTAAAGCGAAGGTGCTTGGATACCTAGCGCACTTGCCAGTCGACTTAAGGGCAATTTATCGATACTACCCT
>DAOTXB010000101.1:0-2231 GCA_034435575.1 Anaerolineae bacterium | reverse complement strand
TCACTTATTCTCCATCACGCGCCTCACGAAACGCATCACGCAGTCGGGTTGATTCTACAATCGAGTCGACCTCCACCATGCCATGTCGCAGACTTTTGGTCTTCATATATTCAATACAAAGTCGTCCCTGATAGTCTGCATTATCCAGCGCATCCAACACATCAGACGGGTTAATTGTGCCATCATCGAACGCGGTCTGTAAACGCCCATAGGTCGCCTGTCGTACCTGCACATGACGGGTACGCGGGAGCAATGTGACGATGTCCTCCATTGGTACACCCTGACACACCATCTGTGCCCAATCGAGCGTAATCTGTAAATCATCCAGCGCATCCAACAGCCTAAGCGCCCGTTCCGGCTTCTGTGCCATTGAATCCATATGCGGTTCAATGCTCACATGGAGTTGGGTGGCGGGTGTGGCAAGGCGCGATGCATCCATCATCACTTTGAGCGACTCAATCGTGCGTGGAAGCGCATCTTCATCATCATCCGCGTGGACTAAGCCGGGCGATAACGTGACTCCGTTTGCCTTCAGCGCGACGATAAACGGCAACAAAGCGCGATACGTCTCGATGTCCTTTTCACGTTGTTCGTCATCCGCCAAAGAGATACGCGGGAGCATCAAATATAGGTCGCTCAATTTGAGGTTGTAACGGGTTAAATCATCGTTGATCTTCGCCGCCGCCCCGCGTGGATCACGCGCAATTGCGGAGACATTCAAATGTGGACCACTGCCGATATCGACATAACGAAAGCCCATACGGGCAATCGTGCCTAACGCCTCGTTTAAGGGTAAATCGTTGAATCCCCAGGTATGACATGCAAATTCGAGCATCGCTGATGAGTCCTCATAGGCGGCCAACAATGCCGATATTCTAACATATAGGGTTTAATGGTGAAGACAGTGAAAATCGTATGCGCTTAATCGTGGCTGAGAATGGTCTACTCTGAATCATCTTTAAAGGGATACGCCGCAATCCAGCCAATTTCCAGCATGAACGGACCTTCCTGCTGATCCGCAATCATCAACCCACAGCCGGAAATCTCCCCTCGATCAAACGCAGGTGCAACCGGTAAGGTCATCCCGAACACTTTGGGGATAAAGCGCTCAAAGGGCAGATACACCGTTTCCCATGTGTTCGGCTCGGTCATAAAATTGCCTTTATAACGCGGGCGTTGATTGCGATTCCGTAAAATAAAGGCATAGCGTTTACCATCCCCGCGCAAATGCATAGCGATCCCATTGCAAAAGCGCAGATCAAAGCTAACGTTGGATGAACTGATGGACGCGAACCCACCGTTATTTTCCAGCGAAACACGCCCCGCGAAAATGGCGGTGCCGTTGGGTGTGGGGGTCAGTCGACTAGAGGACACGCCCCCCATCACCACATCATTGACCGGCGACCAGCCTTTGGTAATTTGTGCTTGTTTAAAGTCAAACAGAATCATAGGTTCGCTTTGCCACAGCATCTATGCTTACACACCGTGAACATGATTGCCTTTAGTATACACCACCCTCATTCCAACGGTTGAAGCTCACCGAGAATGGTCGGGAAGAACTCAGAAATGGTCGGGTGGATGGGCAATGCGTTCTTCATCACGGTATATGATGCTCCGGTATACATGAAGTAGCTGATGACCTGAATCACATCATCACCCTGAAAACCAAGTACCGCCGCGCCGACAATTTCTTCTGTGTCGCCATCCACCAAAATCTTGATTAACCCCTGTGTTTCGCCCTGTTCCAGCGCCCGCCCAATGTGACTCATCGGCTTGGTCGCCATCAAAATATTACGTCCAGATTCACGGGCTTCACGCTCGCTCATCCCCACACGACCAAGGGGCGGGTCAATGTACAGGTTATATGCCATAATACGCTCAGAGACTTTGCGATTGCCCCCTTTGAAATTGTCCCATGCGATCTCAAAATCTTGATACGACGTATGCGTAAAAGCACCGCGCCCGTTGGCATCGCCGAGCACATAAATGCCATCAACATTGGTCTTGAGGTGGTCATCTACCGTGATGTATCCACGCTCATTTGTCTCCACGCCCACCGCCTCCAGTTTGAGCTTGTCCGTATTGGGGACACGCCCTGTCGCTACCAGCAAATGTGAGCCAGAAATAGTCTGTTGGGTGCCATCTGCCCCTTCCAGCGTTAAGGTGATTGTGCCGTCGGAATCTTGCTCCGCCTTGACCGCTTTCTTGCCCTCAAGCACGGTGATGTCTTC
>DAOTXB010000100.1:0-2092 GCA_034435575.1 Anaerolineae bacterium | reverse complement strand
AGTGGGAAGGTTTAGGTTATTATAGCCGTGCACGGAATTTACACAAAACAGCCGTGATCGTTTCCAGGGAACACAACGGGCAATTCCCTGATACGGTTGACGGCTTGATGACACTTCCCGGAATCGGGCGCTATACCGCCGGTGCTATTGCAAGTATCGTTTTTGGTGTGGAGGCTCCCTTGCTTGATGGTAATGTGATCCGTGTGTTCTCCCGTTTGACCAACCTTGCTGACGATGTGAGCCAATCTGCCACGCAAACAAAATTATGGGATTTAGCGGGAGCATGGTTACCGTCTGAGCGCGTCGGTGATTACAATCAGGCATTGATGGAACTGGGACGATTGGTGTGTAAGCCACGCAAACCGCTGTGTGTGGATTGTCCGATTCAGGCGCATTGTCAGGCATATGCACAGGGCACACAAAACGAGCGACCCGTTAAGAAGAAAAAAGCGCCCACCCCACATTATGACGTGACCGCTGGATTGATCCGCGATGATGTTGGACGATTGTTGATCGCACAACGCCCATTAGACGGGTTGCTCGGCGGGCTATGGGAATTCCCCGGTGGTAAGCAAGAAGACGGCGAAACGTTAGAGCATTGCCTCAAGCGTGAATTGCGCGAGGAGTTGGGGATTGAGGTTCAGGTCGGTGAGCATTTTGTGTCGGTTAAACATGCCTTTACCCACTTTAAGATCACGCTCCATACGTATGAGTGCCTCCACACAAACGGCGAGCCACAAAAGCACGAAGTCCGTGATTTCGCATGGGTGATGGAAGCCGAGCTTGAGAAGTATAGCTTTGGCAAAGCGGATCGTCAGGTGATCGCCGCGCTCAAAGACCGTCAAAATCGTCTGTTGTGAGTTTGTTTGTGCTAAACTGGTGAAAACGAAGTTGATGAGGTGAGCATGGCTGTACGGAACAAATCGCGCCTAACCCTAGACGAATTTGAGGCATTTATCGCTCTGCCAGAAAATGTTGATAAGACCTTTGAATACATTCACGGGGAGATTGTTGAAGTGCCTTCAAATGCGTTTGCGTCCAAAATTGCCGCTAAAATTCTGACCTATATTGGCATCTTTTTGTTGGAGCATGACCTCGGGCATTTAACAGGTGAAGCGGGTGGATATATGGTCTCTGGTGGACGTTATGCACCGGATGTCGCCTATATTTCGTATGATCGCCAGCCGGAACTCGCTACATCAGGTTATAATCCTAATCCGCCGGAACTTGCCGTTGAGGTGATTTCTGATACTGCTAACGCCGATGAACAGCGCACACTCCGCCTCAAGTTATCAGGGTATCTCTCCGCAGGTGTGATGGTGTGGATTGTCAACACGGAGACGCGCACCGTCGAGGTGCATCAAGTGGGCAAACCCGCGCAAGAATTAACCGAAAACGATACCCTCACCGCCGATGATCTGCTCCCCGATTTTGCATTGCTTGTTAAAGACATTTTTCCGCCTGTAAAAGCTGATTAATCGCCGTTTACTGCACCTGTTTGTCCGTCGTCAGCGTCCAGTGGTGGATGCCGTCTGCACTGGTGATTTCGAGCGTGTTTTTATCTACAAAACGCATCGCCTTGATGGGGTGTGTCAATCTGTTATGGCAATAAATCGGCGTGGTGTATTCAATCCGATGATCGACCCCGTTTAAGTCCCATACCCGCACATCGTTGCGCCCGACTGCCAGCAAATCCCCGTCTGGACTCAGCGCGATTACATCGGTGTTACGGCGGTTGTCTCCCTGTGGTTTGGCACTCATCATAATAATCTCTCTCCATAAGGCAATAATTGCGTGCTATTAGTGTAGACGGTGGTGAATGGCATAAGGTTCCACGTTGCTACCATTATTCACATAATTAGCCTAACATTTCCCTGCCATAACAGCCTCTACGCCAGAACATCGCCTCGCCTACGCTTACCTGACGCGGGTTAGGATCATGTTAGGTTGCCTCCGGTACTGGCTCAATGTTGGCAATTTCTGCAATTTTTCCCTGACGTTCCCAATGCCACAGCACCAGACCGGGCAGTGCCACAACGACAAAGAGCGTTCCCCCAAACCAGTACGGTATGGTGGGTGAGATCGAGAATAA
>DAOTXB010000099.1:0-5431 GCA_034435575.1 Anaerolineae bacterium | reverse complement strand
TGAATTGATCGCCACCTGTATCTTGTTGCTCATCGCCGGGCACGAAACCACCGTGAATTTGATCGGTAATGGAATCAACGCCTTATTGGATAATCCGGCACAGATGGCACTATTGCGCGATGTCGATGTTGAATATCGCCCCGAATTGGTCAAATCCGCAACCGAAGAATTTCTGCGCTACGATAGCCCCGCACAACTCAGCCGACGTTGGGTGTTGGAACCATTTGAGTACAACGGGCATCAGTTCGAAATGGGACAACAGGTGGCGATGGCGTTTGGCGCGGCGAACCGTGACGCGGAACGCTTCGAGAATCCCGATACGCTCGATATTCAGCGCGAGAACAATAAGCATCTGGCATTTGGCAATGGCATCCATTTCTGCCTCGGTGCGCCCTTAGCACGGATGGAAGGGCAAATCGCTTTTGATCGCCTGTTAAAACGGTATCCAACCCTTTCCCGCGCGGGTGAGCCGGTGCGTCGTCCAGCATATGTACTCCGGGGTTTTTCGTCGTTACCGATAAAACTGGGATAAGCGTCCATAGTATTAGGCGGGTTATTAGATGGAATATTAGTATTGCAATAACATCGTTTCTCGCCTGTCACTGATAAAACCTTATGCGACATGCGTGTTCAGTAGGATAAATTAACCAGAATCTAACCAGAATTCACGAATCCTTTGCGCTTGTGCATAAGCATAATGGTGTAAACTTAGGATATTCAGATAAAGTGAATGAGATTTTAATATGACTGAAGTAGAGTTAACCACTGAGGCAAAACAGGCAACCCTTCTAGTTGTCGAAGATGATGCCCATCTGTTATGGGGAATTCGTGACATTCTCCGATTAGATAAATACGATGTTTACACCGCACAGGACGGTAATGAAGCACTGACAATACTGAATGATGATGAGAAGACATTACCAGATTTGATCGTATCTGACATTATGATGCCCCATATGGATGGTCTGACTCTGCTCGACGAAGTGCGTAAAGTGCAAGAATGGATACATATTCCGTTCATCTTCCTCACGGCGCGTGGCGAAAAAGAAGATGTTAAACGGGGTAAAGAGCGTGGGGTCGATGATTACATCATTAAACCTTTTGATCCCGAAGATTTGACCGTTGCCATAAAATCACGGCTGGCACGGATGGGTGCGCTCAAAACCGCCAATAATGAAACAACGGTCACCGCCGTAGAAGCAGAAAAACGCAAACTCGTCACTATGCTCAATCATGAGTTGCGTACACCGCTTACGTTGATTGTGGCTTATGCTGAAATGCTCAAAGATTACATGGACGTGGACGCGCCCGAAGCAGAAATCAACACCTTCCTTAAAGGGGTGAACGATGGCGCGGAACGCATGCGCCGATTAATTGAAAACTTCATCCTGACTGTCGAGATTGAAAGCGGTGACGCGGCAAAAACCTTCGAATGGCGCAGTCATAAGATCGAAAATCTTGATATTCTGATGAAACAGGCACAGGAGCAGGTCTTCCGTGATGAGAACGTCTCACGAGTGTGTCACAGCCATATACCGGATGATGTGCCCCCGATTCATGGCGATCAATCCTTTTTGATTGTGATCGTGCGCGAATTGTTGGACAATGCGGTGAAGTTCAGCCAAGAAAAAGATACACCCGTCACCCTCAAATTATCCACTGCTGATAACATGGCGTGCATCACTGTGATTGATGAAGGGCGGGGTATCTCTGCGGAAGAAACCGAAAAAATCTTCGATATTTTCTATCAAATTAACCGTGAACTGCGGGAAGATCAAGGCGGTGGGGTTGGTTTGACATTGGTTAAACAATTGACCGAAATTCATGGCGGGCATGTTGAGGTGGAAACCATCGAAGGCGAAGGAAGTACCTTCAAAGTATACTTGCCTATCATAGAGTAACCGCCCTCCGGGGTGCAAAATTATCTCAGTCGATCTATAGGGTAGCGGAAACCTGCATGGTAACCGCTATTTTTTGTTCATAGTGTGCCTGTTGTCGTCCTGATTTTACCCATTATGCCCCGTCGAGTTCGGTTTGCATCACACTGAGCGCGTGCCTTACCAATTGTTCCCAATGATCGTTACCTTCATCGTCGACATTCAGCCAACCCTTCATCGCGGGACGATTTTTAAATGGGTTAAGCTCACCCGCACCGGGGATATTCTGCTCGCTAACATCAAAATCCTTGCCGACACGGAACGCCATCGCGCCTGACTTTTTCCGATAAAATGCGATGACCTTCCCTTTGTACGTAATTGCCGGTGCAGACATCATCTTGCCAAAAGCGATGTGTTCACCCTCGTCAATGAGCCGTGCGCCAATATCCTCAAATTGTTTTTGTGTAGTATCCGTCATGATTTTACCCTTATAAGAACCTATGTTCTATCTATTAAACCATGAGTGATGCGAATACACAACAACGTGCTATCAAAACCCGAGGTCGATGAATCGCGCTAACACCCACCCGCGAATATCGTTGATTTCGATTTGATACCATTCTTCAACCGCAGTTTCTGAGACACTGCCCACGTCCGGTCCATCAACCACCGCAACTTCAATGCCTGCGGACAAACGATTAGTGATTCTGCCCGTTAGCATGTCGTTGGTTGACCACAAATCAACCTCCTGATTGACGATTGCCATCAAGCGGTTGTCGTCCTGTTCAGAAACCACGTTGTTCGCCCGTGTGATCGCCAGAAGCGCTAGCAGAACAATTGCACCGAACATCAGCGCCACCAAACCGAGCAAGCCCATTGAATATCGTCTCATAGGTATTTTTATGTCCTCATTCATGACCAATAAACCAGAGAAATTCGCGCTTATTTTATCATAGTGAGGGCAAGAATCAGGGGATAAAACGCACAAAGCCCATGTATTTGTCATTTACTCATGAGCTTGGCTGTTGATAATTTTGCGTTCGCATATTACGGTTATGCGATTGACCCCTACGAGAGCAGAGTAAAGCGCATATGGCGAATTCCACCGGTTCTAGTAACGGCACATCAGCCGCCGCCCGCTTTGGTACATTTGATGGTGTGTTTACCCCCAACATCCTGACAATTCTTGGCATTATCCTGTTTTTACGGCTGGGCTGGGTCGTTGGGCAGGTGGGGTTGTTTGGCGCATTGGCGATTGTTTTGCTGGCAAATGCCATTTCTCTGTTGACCGGACTCTCGCTCTCCTCCGTCGCTACCAACATGCGAGTGCGCGCTGGTGGCAACTATTACTTGATCTCGCGTTCACTCGGTTTAGAGATTGGCGGGGCAATCGGGATTCCGCTCTATTTGTCGCAGGCAATCTCGGTAGCGTTCTATATCATCGGTTTTACCGAAGCCTTGCTAGCGATTGAATTCTTTCGTGGGATTGACCCACGCCTTATCGCCACCTCGGTCACGCTTGCCTTCATTTTGATCTCATACATCGGCGCGGATTTTGCGCTTAAGATTCAATTTTTTATCCTGCTTGTGCTGATGGCATCGCTCGGCTCATTTTTTATTGGTGGGCTGGACTTAAGCAATGATAATTATGTGTTTATCGGCAGTATGGATAGCATCTTTCGTGATTCACCCGTGCTGACATCTAGCCTGAGCGAGAATGTGTCGTTCTGGGTGGTATTCGCGGTCTTTTTCCCTGCGGTGACGGGGATCGAAGTCGGTGTGAGCCTATCCGGTGACCTAAAAAATCCTAGCTTTAGTATTCCTGTTGGGACAATTGTCTCCATCTTATTTACAGCACTGATTTATATTATCGCGGTGGTGTTCTTCGCCATGAACGAAACGCGTGGCAATCTGTTAAGCAACAACCTCGCCATGCAAAATATTGCTGTTGTTCCGGCGTTGATTCTGGCGGGTGTTTGGGCAAGTACGCTGTCCTCTGCGCTCGGGAGTGTGCTCGCCGCGCCCCGCACCCTGCAAGCGATTGCCCGCGATAATGTGGTGCCGAAGTGGATGGCTAGCCAGATGGGAAGCGCCACCGAACCGCGCATGGCGGTATTGCTGACAGGGGTGATTGCTGTCGGTGTGATCTGGATGGGCGATTTAGATGTGGTCGCGCCGGTAATTTCCATGTTCTTCCTGAACACCTACGGCATGGTGAATCTTGCGGCGGCAATCGAAAAGGTGGTGGCAAATCCCAGCTATCGCCCACGCTTTGATGTGCCCTGGTGGGTATCGGTGTTCGGGGCGCTGGGTTGTTACGGTGCGATGTTCTTGATTAACCCGATTGCAACTGTCATCGCCATTATCATCAGTGGTGGTGTGTTCTTCGTGCTGGAACGGCGCGGACTCCAGCGTACATGGGGTGATGTGCGTAGTGGTATCTGGTTTGCGCTGTCGCGGTATGCGCTTATCAACCTCGAATCGATGGGTGTGGACTCAAAGAATTGGCGACCCAATTTGATCGTCTTTACCGGACAACCACATAACCGTGAACAATTGGTACAGGTGGCAGATTGGTTGAGTTTAGGACGCGGGATCGTCACGTTCTTCCAGTTTATTATTGGCGAGGTCGATCACGAATCCGAATTGCTGATGCGGAAGACTGCCCGTAAGCACATTCGCGGGTTTATCGAAGAAAATCAGATGAAAGCCTTCGCCGAGGTCGAGATTGTCAAGAGCTTTAACGACGGCGCGGTGATGGTGGCACAGGCACACGGCATCGGTGCGATTGAAGCCAACAGCATCCTCATGGGCTGGAGCCGTGAACCGGGTGGGCGACAAAAGCAAATGCACCTGATGCACGATCTGGTCGGGTTGCGTAAATCGGTACTATTCTTGAACTATGATCGCGAACGTGGGTTCGGCAACTATCGTGTTATGAATGTCTGGTGGCAGGGGCGTGGTGGTAATGAAGATTTGATGCTCCTGATCGCACATTTGATTGAAGATCATGGACGATGGCGAGGGGCAACGGTGCGCCTGATGCGTGTGGTCGATAATAGCGCCGCCATTGAGCAAACCCGCCAACACATGCAAACCACGCTCGCTAGTGCCCGTGTGGATGCTGAACCTGTCATCATCGTCAGAGATTCGCCCGACACACCTATTAATGAAATCATCAAGAAAAATAGTGTAGATGCAGATTTGAGCATCCTCGGCATGCAGGTTTTTGATGACTACGATGAACGCGAAGCCTATGCAGATCGCTTACACACCCTTGCCACAGCGGTAGGCACAGTGTTACTGGTACGTAATGCGGAGCTGGACACAGACTTGCTCAATTCCGATGACTAATGGCAGTGCATATTGATGGCAAGGTATCAGTGATTAGACATTAGAGCTGATTTTGGAAAAAGAAACAGTCTGAAATATTTGCGAGTTTTAGGACGGATACATAGATCCGTCCCGACGCAAATTCGGTTTTATAGGGTGTTATCGGTACGTAGGTGTATGCCATCGGCAGAATACTGCATTGTTACAATTGCAAAATCAGC
>DAOTXB010000098.1:0-3039 GCA_034435575.1 Anaerolineae bacterium | reverse complement strand
GTCCTGATTAGACACACCCAGACCATGCCCCGTGTGATGTGGATAGGTATAGCCCTGTTTTTCGATATATCCGCGCACTAAACGGTCAATCTCGCCAGCAGAAACCCCAGGCTTAGTCGCTTCAAAGCCAATATTGAAGGCATCTTCCGCAATTTGACGCATTTTTCCGTGCTCAGGTGTGATTGCATCCTCGCCCCCAACAACAAAACTTGAACAGGTGTCTCCCCAATACCCATCGTGATAGGGCACCATATCGCTAATAATCAAATCACCCGGTTGAGTTACGTAATCTGTAGGCATTCCGGGGAATGGTGATTGTGAATTCTTGCCTGCGTGGAACGCATTTTGTAGCGCAAACCGTCCACCGACATACGCTTCCATCGTCGCTTTTGCCTGTGAGTATATCTCAATCTCGGTTTTACCCACGTTTTGCACCAATTGGCGCACCGCTTCCTGTCCTACTTCGGCGAGTTTAGCGCACCGTATCAGCGTAGCGATTTCGTCATCACTTTTGACGGCGCGTACTTCTCTCATGGACATATACGGTATGTTAACCCACTGTACATTAGGATAATCAGCATATAGTTGTTGTGCTGTGATTGTGGCGAGGGTGGTGGCTTCATAGCCGATTCTTCCGGTAGCAGGCGCATAGCGATCTATTACCTGCAAAACGGCATCATGGAAGTTTTGTAATGGCAGTGTACCAAGTGTGTAGGAATATCCACTGAATGACTCGCCTGATAATGTCCATCCATCCTGCTCAAGTGTTCCAGCCGCACCCTCCGCAATTAGAATGACCATATCCGGTAAAAAAAGTGCCGCCGCTCGTCCCTCAGTAAACGGACTCGGACCATTTTCAAAAAAAGTTGTGTAGCCGGTCAGGTATGACACATTGTAAAAATCGGTAAAAAGCGCACAGTCTAAACCCTGTGATTTCATCATGGCTTTAGTGCGGTCTAATTTAAAGGAATCTAATTGCATAAGTATACGATTCTTTCAATTGATACTTTGGTCAGACCAATAAAGTGTATACTAAGTGTATATGGATTGTCAAAATATAATGTACCATTCAATATTTGACACTCAGCAAAATTCTTGCTACTCTATTGATTATTAATAATCAATGATTAATGGTATATGCCAGCAAAATTACCTAAAAGAAAACCACGTTCACTTGCCGACCAGGTCTATGAATATCTTCGCGGGGCAATCCTGATGGGTGACATCACACAGGGCGAAAAAATCGTCGAGCTAGACATCGCCGATCAAATGGGCACCAGCCAGGGACCTGTACGCGAAGCCTTGCAACGCCTCAGCATGGAGGGCTTGGTTGAGCGCCATGCGCGGAGTGCTACCTATGTTATTGAGCTTGGTCAGGATGAAATGTACGAGTTGTTTACCGTGCGTGGCATGATCGAAGGACTTGCGATCCGGCAAACGGTCAAACACATTGATGATTCCAAAATTGCGCTGTTAAGCGGATTGCTGGCGCAAATGCGAGAAGCCGCCGAACAGGACAACATGGTGCAACTAGTTACGCATGATCTCGAATTTCACCGGTATCTGTGTGAATGGTCAGGGCGTAGTGGATTAATCCGTGCATGGTTGCCCCTTTATAACCAGATTCAACTATTTGTTGCCCAAACACACAAAAAGTATTTCTCCACGCTCATGGACATAGCGGAGACGCATCAAATTATCATTGATACGCTCAAGCAGAAGGAAACAGCCACCGCCGAAGCGGTGATTAAGGATCACGTCATGCTGATCTGGTCATTGATTGAGAAACAAGATTCGTAGCAAATTATATCTCCGGTGAGGTATATGCCCTAGCTCAACGTGCCGTCAGCCAATTTATTTACCTTAACCCGCTTCTTATCTCATATTGCTGGATGTAAATGCCGAGTGGTGTGCAAGCAATTGTTAGATAATCTGAGCATCGGTGCGGTCAAACAATAGCTAAAGGACGATCATGACACGTTTAAACGGCAAAATTGCACTGGTGACAGGCGCGGGACGCGGAATCGGAGAAGGTATTGCTACCCGTTTTGCACAGGAAGGCGCAACTGTCGGCATATTGGATATTGATGAAACATTGGTCATGCAGACCGTTACCCGAATTCAGCAGATAGGCGGGAAAGCCGTTGCATTGATCTGTGACCTTACACAACCGCCACAGGTGAAAGACACTATCAAGACCTTCAATGATAGTGCTGGAAACATCGACATTGTGATGAATAACGCCGCTATTATGCCAAGTGGACGCTTGCACGAAACCCCCATTGAAGATTGGGACGCTGCCTTTATGGTTAATGTACGTGGTGCATATCTAGTGAACACAGCGGTAATCCCGCAAATGCTTGAGGTGGGACAGGGGAGCATCATCCACATGGCATCTATCACAGGTGTACGCGGTCTACCCGGAATCGCCGCTTACAGTGCCACTAAAGGGGCATTGATCGCGCTTACCCGTGCCATGTCTACGGATTATGCCTCGCTTGGTATTCGTGTTAATAGCGTGTCTCCAGGCACGATTGATTCGCCTATGTTACATAATTTCCTTGCGGAACAATCTAATCCACAAGCGTTCCGCGAGCAATTTGATACCATGCACCCTATCGGACGTGTTGGCACTATTGATGAAGTCGCACAGGTATGCGTATTTCTTGCCTCGGATGATTCCAGTTTTGTAACAGGGTCTAATTATGAGGTAGATGGTGGATTAGCCTCAAAAGGTGAACAGCCCCAGGATTAATTCACGTCATTACAAAACAACTTAACCCCCTAACCGTACCGAGATTTTTCCTGTTTGGCGCCTAACACATGAAATTGTCTAAAGTATCAGCAGAACCTAGAAATCACGATAATAATTGTAATTTGAGGGCAAATTGCTTATGGAAATGATGCAGGATATGTACTGTTTCATGGGAAATATTGACCGTTTTGTAAAACAGGTGCATTTACTCGAAGCAAGAAACGATAACGCGCTCAACTACTGGAGATTATCATGACTAACGCATTAATTCGTTATTTTCACCC
>DAOTXB010000097.1:0-11420 GCA_034435575.1 Anaerolineae bacterium | reverse complement strand
AACTGACCGGATGTCCCTGCGGAACGTGCCAGCTGACCACCTTTACCGGGTTGCAGTTCAATGTTATGAATCTGCGTACCAAGCGGAATATCTTTAATGGCTAAGGCGTTACCGGGGCGCAATACTGCGAGTTCCCCGTTACCAATCTTATCGCCGACTTTTAAGCCCAGCGGTGCGATGATGTAACGCTTTTCGCCATCTTCATACTGTACAAGCGCGATACGGGCAGAACGGTTGGGATCATATTCAATCGCCAATACTTCTGCGCGTGAGTCAAACTTATTGCGCTTAAAATCGATAATCCGATAACGACGCTTATGACCACCACCACGGTGACGAACGGAGATGCGCCCCTTATTGTTGCGCCCGCCCTTCCTACGCATTGGCTCAGTCAGCGACCATTCCGGCTTCGACTTTGTAATTTCTTCAAATGAATGCCCTGTCATATCCCGGCGACCTGCCGAGGTGGGCTTGTAAACTTTTACCGGCATTTTCAGAACTTCCTTATACGTTAAACAGTTCGATCGAGCTACCGGGTTGCAGTGTGACCACTGCTTTCTTCCATTGGCTAGACCGCCGGTAGAACTTGCGACCACGCCGTCCGCGTTTCGCGGGCATTACCATCGTGTTTACCTTTAATACATCAACTTCAAAGATAAACTCAACTGCCTCACGAATCTGCATCTTGTTCGCTTTAGACGCGACTTCAAAGACGTACTTATTGTCCTCACTGATTTCATTACTTTTTTCTGTAATGACCGGGCGGACAATCACATCATAAATGTGTAATTCTGCCATCGCTTAGCTTTCCTTTCCCCAGATGCCCTGAATAATTTCCAGCGCGTCCAGAGGCATAATGACCTTGTCATACTTCAACAGGTCACGAATGTTCAGGTAGCTTGCCAACAGGTAACGTGCATCTGGCAGGTTTTTTACACTACGTTCAACATTCTCGTTCGTGTCACCCAACAATACGAGGGCAGAATTATCACCAACGAGGTTGGTCAGCGTATCACGCATCAATTTTGTACGTGGCTCGCTAATTGTGATCTCGTCAACAACAATCAGTTGATCATCACGCACCAAAGCGCTCAATGCACAACGAATTGCCTGACGGCGCATCTTCTTTGGCATACCTTTAGTATATTTACGCGGGCGCGGACCATGTGCCAGACCACCGCCGACAAAAATCGGAGCGCTCTTTGCACCGTGACGCGCACGACCGGTACCCTTCTGACGATACCATTTCGCTTTTGTCAGGCGAACTTCACCACGCGACAGTGTTTTGACCGTACCCAGACGCGCATTTGCCATCTGGCGTACATACGCCTGGTGCATCAACCCAACATTGACTTCTTGTTCGAAAATATCGGCGGGTAGGTCAATTGTTTTGACCTCTTTGCCGTTAATATCCAATACTGGTGATTCCATTACTTATCGTCCTCCGTTGCCTAGTTACCGCGCGCCGGCTTAATCAAAACAATGCCATTACGCGCACCGGGCACCGAACCGCGCACGGCGAGCAGATTACGCTCGGCATCAATCACGACGACTTCCAGATTTTTCATCGTTACGCGATCATTACCCATACGACCAGCCATACGTTTCCCCTTCAGGGTTTTACCGGGACGCGCACACATACCAATCGCACCTGGTGAACGTTCACGATCTGACTGACCGTGGGTTTTTGGACCACGACCAAACCCGTGACGTTTAATATGTCCGGCGAAACCGCGCCCTTTGCTCGTCCCGATCACATCGACACGTTCGCCTTGTTCAAATACATCAACGCGAATTTCCTGACCTTCTTCAATTTCTGCGTTGTCATCGCGAACGCGAAACTCACGCAGAACGCGTAATGCAGGTAGGTTGTTGCGCCGCAAGTGACCCAACTGACCCTGTGTTAACCGCTTGGGCTTTGTCTCAGAAAAACCGAGTTGCACAGCAGTATATCCATCGCGGTCAGCGGTACGAACCTGTGTCACGTAGCATGGACCTGCTTCGAGGACGGTTACAGGAATTGCATTACCCTGTTCGTCAAAGACCTGAGTCATGCCTACTTTTTTACCAATTATGCCCTTCATCAATCAGCCTCCAGAGGGGTACGGCACATTTTCTTCATCACGTGCCGGGGGTCATCCCCGCCCCCATACTGTTTTTTACTACGCATTGGCGATAAACCGAGCTTGTGTTTACCGCTTACGCCTAGTTGATCTAAATCTTGATTTCAATATCTACGCCTGCAGGACCGTTCAAACGCATCAAGGTGTCGATGGTTTTGCTATCCGGGTCCAACACGTCAATCAGACGTTTGTGTGTACGGATCTCAAAATGTTCCTGAGAATCCTTATCAATAAACGGTGAACGCATGACGGTAAAGCGTTCCAACCTTGTCGGCAATGGCACTGGACCTACAACGCGCGCACCTGTGCGCTCCGCAGTTTCAACGATCCGCTGTGCGAATTGGTCGAGAATGCGGTGGTCGTATGCCTTTAACCGAATGCGAATCTTGTTTTTAATTGCCATATTCCTGTTTCCTCGGCTTGCCGCCTTATCTAGCAGAGTTCGGCATGGTTTGTAAAAGTGCTTTGTCTACTAGCGTAGTAGATGCCGGGACGATATACCTATCCCGGCATCTAAAAAGCGTTCTAAGCTAGCCTAATTATGCTTACTCAGCGATCTCGGTGATGATACCCGCGCCTACGGTCAGACCACCTTCACGGATCGCGAATTTGGAACCTTTTTCCAGCGCAACAGGTGTGATCAATTCCACATCGAGGTTCACGTTGTCACCAGGCATCACCATTTCCACACCACCAGGAAGGGTAATTTCGCCAGTCACATCCATGGTACGAATGTAGAACTGCGGTTTGTAACCGGTGAGGAATGCCTTATGACGACCACCCTCTTCCTTCTTCAGCACGTACACTTCGCACTTGAAACTTTGGTGCGGGGTAATGGAACCGGGCTTCGCCAGAACCATACCACGTTCAACCTGTTCACGAGTGATACCGCGCAGGAGGATACCGGCGTTGTCGCCAGCTTCTGCGTTATCGAGTTCTTTGTGGAACATTTCGATACCGGTTACAACAGTTTTCATACTATTTTCTTGCAGACCGATAATCTCAATTTCCTGACCCTTTTCCAGAGTACCACGTTCCACACGACCGGTTACAACAGTACCACGCCCCTTGATGGAGAACACATCTTCCACCGGCATCAGGAATGGCTTGTCGGTTTCACGTTCTGGTGTGGGGATCCACTCGTCGACCTTATCCATCAAGTCACGAATCGGCGCATATTCTGGCGCATCGAAATCTTCACTAGCGCTTTCGGTAGCCGCCAATGCAGAACCACGGATGATGGGGGTATCAGGATCAAATTCGTAGCTTTCCAGCAGTTCTGCCAGTTCAAGTTCAACCAGTTCCAGCAGTTCTTCGTCGTCCATCTGGTCGACTTTGTTCAGGAAAACAACCATTGCAGGGACTTCTACCTGACGTGCAAGCAGTACGTGCTCACGGGTCTGTGGCATTGGTCCATCGGGGGCGCTTACCACGAGGATAGCACCGTCCATCTGAGCCGCACCGGTAATCATGTTCTTGATATAGTCACGGTGACCGGGGCAGTCCACATGTGCATAGTGGCGCTGTTCGGTTTCATACTCAACGTGACGAATATTGATGGTGATACCGCGAGCGCGTTCTTCCGGCGCATTGTCGATATCTTCATAATTCTGTTTTTCCGCCTGACCGCGCAGACCAAGAACCTTGGTGATAGCGGCTGTCAGGGTTGTTTTACCATGATCGACGTGACCGATTGTACCGATATTGACGTGTGGTTTACTACGATCAAATTTTTCTTTAGCCATTTGTTGCTTTATCCTTTTTACTCAAACTCTACGCTCAATGATTTGTTGGGTTATACAAAGCGCGCTCGCTTAACGATTGCCTTTGATAACATCCTCAGCAATGCTTTGCGGTGCGATTGTATACGCATCAAATTCCATCGTGAAATTACCACGACCTTGTGTCATGTTACGCAGATTTGTTGCGTAACCGAACATCTCACCCAGAGGCACTTGTGCGGTAATCGTGCTAACACCCTGACCGCGCGGTTCCATCCCCTGGATTGTGCCACGCCGTGAGGATAAATCCCCCACAACGGAACCCGTATAATCATCGGGCACAACAACTTCAACCTTCATAGAGGGTTCAAGAATTGCCGGACCCGCTTTTTGTACACCCTCTTTGAGCGCCATAGAACCGGCGATCTTAAAGGCGATTTCACTGGAGTCAACATCGTGTGATGCACCATCAACCAGACGGGCTTTAACGTTCACCACCGGATAACCAGCGATCACACCCCCGTCGAGGGCTTCACGTACACCATTTTCAGTCGGCTTAATAAATTCACGCGGGACAGAACCACCTTTAATTTCATCTACAAAGAGGAAATTGGTGCTACTATCTTTGTGCTTTTCTTTAGCCGCTTCACGATCTTCTTCGTTCATCGGTTCAAATTCGATCACCACTCGCGCAAACTGACCGGAACCACCTGTCTGACGCTTAAAGGTGTGGTCAATACGGGAGCCACGAGTAATTGTTTCACGATACGCTACACGTGGGCGACCAACCGTCGCTTCAACACCATATTCGCGCATCATGCGATCAATCAACACTTCGAGGTGAAGCTCACCCATCCCTTTAATCTTGGTCTGACCAAGTGCATCATCAACCTCGATCTGGAAGGTCGGGTCTTCCTGCGACAATTTACGCAGTGCTTCGCCCATCTTATCCTGATCGGCTTTACTGTTAGGTTCAACAGCAACTTCGATCACAGGATCAGGGAAGCGGATATTTTCTAATACAACCGGATTATCTGGCGCGGCAAGTGTTTCACCGGTGAAGGTATCTTTCAGACCGATAACAGCGGCAATATCGCCAGCATGAACTTCGTCTACATCTTCACGGCGATCCGCAAACATACGAACAATACGTCCAATACGTTCACGTTTACCCTTGCTGGTATTTTGCACTGTGGTACCGGAGCGTAAAATGCCAGAGTACACACGCACAAATGAAAGCGTGCCGTATTTATCAGTCGCCAACTTAAAGACGAGAGCAGACAGCGGTTCTTCATCAGAAGGACCACGTTCAACTTCTTCATCATTTTGCGGGTTGATGCCCTTAACCGGCGGAACATCCAACGGTGACGGGAGTAGATCAACAACGCGATCAAGCATCACCTGAACACCCTTGTTCTTCAACGCCGAGCCACACAACACAGGTTGCAGAGCATTGGAGATCGTCGCCGCACGAAGCGCACCCATCAATTCCTCATCGGTAATTTCTTCTTCCATGAGGTATTTTTCTGTCAGGTATTCATCATTCTCGACGATTAATTCGATCATCGCGGCGCGTTCGGTTTCTGCCGCTTCACGATGACTTTCAGGGATCGGATGGCGTTCAATCGCTGTACCGAGGTCATCACCGTAGGTAATCAGTTCCATTGTTAACAGGTCAATGATGCCATTAAAGTCATCACCTTCACCGTAAGGAATCTGAATTTTTACCGGATTACCGTGCACACGCTCGACAATCATATCAACGGTACGTTGGAAATTGGCACCGGTACGATCCATCTTATTAACGAGGCAAATACGCGGTACACTATATTGATCAGCTTGTCGCCATACGGTTTCAGACTGTGGTTCTACACCAGCAACACCATCGAAAACGACAACACCACCATCAAGCACACGCAAACTGCGCTGTACCTCTGCGGTAAAGTCAACGTGTCCGGGAGTGTCAATAATATTGACTTGGTGACCGTTCCACGCACACGTCACAGCGGCGGAGGTGATGGTAATACCACGCTCACGTTCCTGTTCCATGTAGTCGGTGGTCGCCGCACCATCATGTACTTCACCAATACGATGCACCATACCAGTGTAATAGAGCACACGTTCAGTGGTTGTCGTCTTACCGGCATCAATATGAGCAATGATCCCGATATTACGGACTTTATTTAGATCGAGTTTCTTTGTATTTTTTGCCATTTTTGCTCTAGTGAACTACTTGCATATTAAAATGCTTGCGATTAACGGAAATGCGCGAACGCTTTGTTCGCATCCGCCATTCTGTGCGTATCGTCCTTCTTTTTCACCGATGCGCCCTGACCTGCGGCGGCATCCATCAGCTCGCTCGCAAGTTTGTTAGCCATCCCGCGCCCAGAGCGAGTGCGGCTATTTTGAAGAAGCCAGCGCATCGCTAATGATGTTGCACGATGAGGCGGAACCTCAATCGGCACCTGATAGGTAGAACCACCAACACGGCGAGCCTTTACTTCTAACGCAGGCGTAACATTACGTAAAGCCTGCTCGAAGACCTCAACCGGGTCCTTCTTAGCACGTTCTTCAATAAGATCAAACGCAGTGTACATAATTTTTGCGGCTGTACTGCGTTTGCCACCATACATCATGCGGTTAATAAACATGGTGATGTGAACGTTATTAAATTTCTTGTCCGGCGGCGCCTGCCGCTTGGGCGGGCTATTTCTTCTTGGCATCGCTCAAACTCCTATTTCTTGGCACGTTTCGCGCCGTACTTACTACGTCCTTGCTCACGGTCTTTTACACCGTCAGCATCCAACGTGCCACGCACAATGTGATAACGTACACCCGGTAAATCCTTAACACGACCACCACGCACCAGCACCACACTGTGTTCCTGAAGGGTATGTCCCTCGCCAGGAATGTAGGCGGTTACTTCGAGACCGTTGGTTAAACGAACACGGGCGACCTTCCGCAAAGCCGAATTCGGCTTTTTCGGGGTCATGGTCTTGACCTGTGTACACACACCACGTTTTTGCGGTGCGCCCCGTGTATGACGGGTACGACGTTGCGAGTTGGCATTCAACGTATACTGTAACGCAGGCGCCGTATTCTTCTTTTTCTTGCTTTTACGACCCTTGCGGACCAACTGATTAATGGTTGGCATATAACTCTCCAAAATGACTACTAGGCATTTGCCTGTTTTTAGGCACGCAAACGGGCGTACACAACGAACGCCCGTATAAGTCCTTCTCTATGACGAGCAACTAGCAATGTATAAATACATGCGTGGCGCTTTCGCCATAATGCACTCAATTCAGTCTCACATCGCCTCCGCAGAGGTTGTGTACTGCCCTTAGTGTGCTGAGTATACTATCATCAGCAGTGTAGGCTGTCAAGGGAACAGCGGATGCAATTTTCGCCCAATTTGGGCACTTTATATGGGAATTACATGAGAAACCTCTACGAATTACCTGAATCCGCGTGTTCATAACGGAAAAAAGCAACATAAAACGGAAGCGCATAAGCCACTTCCGTTGGTTATTCAGCTATCGTAGAAGATTAACACCTTAAGTTAATCCTCTTCTATAATGTGAAACTCTCTGATTGTACGAGTTTTTTCAAGCTCCGCAGTAATTCATCGACCCCCACCGGTTTCGTGATGAATACTTCTGCACCGGCTTCAATCGCCCGTCCCATCTGATACCCGCCCGTAGCCGAGGTAATGACAATGATCGGAATGTCTTCGCTACCGGGCTTATTATGCACATATTCCATAATTTCTAAACCGCTCATATCCGGTAACAGAAGTTCTTGCACAATGACCTCTGGCATTTTCTCGTCTATAATCGTTAGCGCTTTGCTGACCGTATATGCCACATACACATCAAAACCGCTCTGGCGTAAGATCGTCTTCAGTGTATTTACAACCTTCTCATCATCATCAACGAGCAAAATACGTTGTCCAGAGCCGATAACCGAAATATCTACATCATCATACGGGGTTCGGTTCTTCTCATAGCTACTAGGCATCACAACAAATAGCACCTGCAACTGCATCTTACCCAGACCAATGGTATCTCCATGATGTAAGCGGTACTCTTGACCAGGCTCCAAACGCCCACCGTTCAAGAAGGTTCCGTTAGCACTGTTCAGATCGCGAATCATCATCCGGCTGTTACGAGCAGAGACAATCGCATGTTGGCGGGATACGCCGAGCTTGTACCCTTCAAACGGCGAAAAATCTAAATCTGGAACCGTTGAAGACTTGTTATCGCTACGCCCTAACAACATTGTTTTAGAAACTTCAGTTTGTAAAATATTCGCAGTACCCACAATTCTTAACTTAATAACCCAGGGAATCATGTAATCAAGCGGTCCTGTACCCCGTGGTGCAACCGGAGATACATTTTCTGGTTTCAAATGTCGGGTTGTATTGCGATTGAGTTCTGATCTATTCATCATTAGCAAATTCCCTAAATTAGGATTTCATTCATTTTTCGACAACACTATATTAATATTATAAGCCGTAAAGACCTTTCAAAGCATTAAGGGTTCGATAGATTTCATTAGAATCAAAAAGGCACACGCGTTTTCCCCGTGTACCTTGTATATCTATAGAACTAATTACCTACGAATTCATGTCACATTTAACAATAGCATGCGTGCTAACGGAACAGTTCACGCACGATAATGTTACGCTGAATTTCGCTAGTGCCTTCATAAATCTGGAAAATCTTGACATCACGGAGCAGTTTTTCGACTGGATATTCTTTCATATAACCATAACCACCGAAAACCTGAACTGCATCGACAGCCGCTTTGGTTGCCATGTCTGCGGCGAACGCTTTCGCATATGCTGGAACTTTCGGATTAGCGATTCCGTTATCCACCTGCCACGCCGCTTGCCATACCAACAACCGTGACGCTTCATAATTAATTGCCATATCTGCGATTTTATGACCAATCGCCTGATGCTGATAAATTGGCACACCGAAGGCTTCGCGCTCCTTCGCATATTTCACCGATTCTTCCAATGCACGACGTTGCAGACCAACAGCACTGCCCGCAACACCGGGACGGCTGTGATCGAATACTTGCATCGCAAGGTAGAAACCGCGTCCTTCTTCGCCAACCATGTTTTCTTCTGACACTTCGACATCTTCAAACACTAGTTCAGCAGTATCAGAGGCACGCTGACCAATTTTATCGAACTTCTTGCCAATACTCACGCCCGGCATGTCACGCTCAATGATGAAGCAGGTCATACCACGATGACCAGCATCAGGGTCAGTTTTCGCAAACACGGTGTAATAATCGGCGTGGCTAGCATTCGTAATAAATGTCTTGGAACCATTAATGACCCATTTCGCGCCTTTTTTCTCTGCACGGGTTTGCATACCGATCACGTTAGAACCGGCATTCGCCTCTGTCACACCGTAAGACACCAACTGTCCCTTGTCCATCAGGCGTTCGCCCAGCCAGTACTGCTTTTGTTCTTCGCTACCTGCAAGGATAATCGGCAATGCACCCAGATGATTGGTCGTAATACTCGTACCAATCCCTGTACAGCCATAGCCAATTTCTTCTGCTACAAGGCATTCTTCAAACACTGTCGCGCCGATGCCACCATAGGCTTCGGGGATGTTCATGTTGGTCAAACCAACTTCATAGGCTTTCTTAAAAATATCCATGGGGAATTTTGCGTGCTCGTCGTGATCTTCTGCTCTCGGCGTAATTTCTTTCGCCGTAAATTCACGCGCCATCTTCTGAAGCATTTGCTGTTCTTCAGTCAAGGCAAACCCAACACCATTTTGTTCAACTGCAAGATCGACCATTAGTTTTAAAACTCCAAAATTAATTAAATTTACGTTAGATTACATTATAGCATCAGAATCCGCGCTCCTACAACGATTTTTAGTCACAGTGTTCTGACTTCGTCCATTCGCACAAATCCGTTGTGTTCTCACAAATGCTGAGAGCATCGCAATTTGTATGAAAGCTCGATTTCTGTTACTAAAAGTGACGGCGTTAAACCGTCACCATAATGAGTGCTGATGTTTTAAGTAAAGTCTAAGTCAACATCTCAACGATAGCATTAGCCGCCGCTAAACCAGACAGCACTGCTCCTTCGGTGCGTGGCCCACCAAACGCATCACCAGCAAAAACTAGCGACAGGTCACCTTTTGCCACCATACACCGTTCTGGATATATCTCCAGCGGTGCGGCATAACGCCAGCGTTTCAACTGTGATTCTTTAATCGTCGCGGATTCATCCATATACAATTGCAAGTCTGTACGTAAAGCATTCAATATCCGCTCATCCGGTGCGCTCCACATGTTGTGACTATAACTCTCACCCGCTTGCACAGTGACAATTGTCTCATCCGGCGAAATGCCTTTTACTTTATTATCCGCAATCCACGCAACATTTGCATTTTTACGCTGAACCGCCCCCGGTAAAGGCAGTGTTAATCGCCCTTCGACAACAAACATACCTGTCAAAGATGGGGCATAAGTCATTTTAGACAACGCCTCCTGGTCATCTGCTTCAAGTGATGTTGCACCATTATCCAGAATATCTAGCGATTGTGGCACAGGGGGTGTCATGATCAACGCTTTACTGATGAATAACGCGCCGTCTTCATCCTGAAATACCCAGCCATTTTCATCACGGGTAGCTGTGACGATTTTAGTCCCCACACGAATATTCTTGACATTCTTTGCCAGATACTTCGCCAATTTGTTCATCCCACCATAAGTCGCATAGCGCGGATAGCCCTCTTGAGGAGACGGCGCTTGCAAACTGCCATCGCTCCACCCGTATGACCAGATGTAGACAATGCGCTGTTCTAGCCACCTATCCACATATTTTTGGAACTCCGGTGTGCGTACCGTAAAGAATTGGGCACCATGATCCGCGATGCCATTACCGATACGACGTGTCGCCAGCCGACCACCCACACTACGCCCTTTATCCAACACAATCGTATCAATACCGTGCTTCTCTAATACCTGTGCCGCCATTAATCCTGCGATGCCGGCACCAAGGATAACAACATCTGTGTTTATATGGCTTTCAAACATTTGCTTGCCTTTCACCATTCCACTATAAGGTAATACTATACATTCGTGGCGGATTTTGCTACAATGTTAAGGAATAGTTATGGGGGTGACCAGGCTTCGATGCGGGAGGCTGATGTCACATTGCAAGTCGCGGAGCCTAGCCGCGTCAACAATGGGCTAGCACTTTAGGTGCCAACAACACTAATACTACTTACGCATACGCCGCTTAACACCGGTTGAAGGTAAGTAGCTAACCCAAAAAGAAGGTTAGCCGTCTGCCCCATTCGTCCTCGTCCGGGTGGATTGGTGGATGTCATAAAAGACTGAGGTGCACTGCCGTTCACGCCGATAAGGCGGCACTAAGGTTCATCGGCTAGCGTAGGGCGTACCACGTCAATTGGGTTTACCCGACGCGAAACATGACAATTGACTATACTTGTAGACGTGTGCCGTCGATTCTCGTAGACTCGAGTTCGATTCTCGACACCTCCACAGAGCACCATCCATGCGGGTGGTGTTTTTT
>DAOTXB010000096.1:0-21425 GCA_034435575.1 Anaerolineae bacterium | reverse complement strand
TGGCGTATTGTGTCATTGCTGACAACTGATAACTGAGCACTGTGTATGTCTACGTGTGTAGGATACCCAAAAATCCTTACAGAAGACAAGCATACCGTATGACTTTAAGCCCGAATCGCAGTATGATGGGTGAGATAGATTGATAGCACAGAACAAAACAGGAAACGGTAATGCTCGATTTGATAGCAAGTTTGCGCGAGAGTGATGTCGCCATTTTAGAAGTGATCGCAACCGTGTGGAAGGTAGATACCACCAGCCTGAACCAGACCGAAACGGTGAAATCCATCCATGCACAAATGACCGAGCGCACCCACGCCGAACGGGTGTGGGAAACGCTAGATGATGGTCAACGGGGTGCCCTACAAACCTTGATTGGCGCAGATGGCAAAATGGCGCTGACAATGTTCAGCCGTTTGTATGGCGACATTCGCAAACTGGGCAAAGGGGCGATTCAGCGCGAGCAACCCCATAAGAACCCACAGAGCATCGCCGAAGGGTTGTTCTATCGCGGATTGCTTTATGAAGGTTATGAGCAAGCCCCTGCAGGTGCCCGTCCGGTTGTGTATGTGCCGATTGACCTGATGGGGGTTTTGCCATCTGAGCGCACCGCTTATGATGATCTGGAAGAGATGCCAGCGCCGGACACTACTGATTCATCAGTGTTGTTTGACGACGACGCACCGACGATTAATGCGCTTGACCCTGATGTACTGGATAACATCTTACAAGCAGATACGAGCCTAGTAGACGACCTGACAACTATGCTGGCATATTTACGGATCAATACGGCGACATTGGAGCGACACAATGAGGTGCTCGCGCTCACGACGGCAGACGAGACAGCGCTCTCTGCACATTTGTTGGACGCTCTGCCACAACGGCTGGCGTTTATGCTGGAATTAGCCATTAGTGCGGATCTTGTCGATGTCAGCGAAGGCAAAGCACATACCCGTCGTTCAGAAGTTCGGCGTTGGTTAGAGGCAAGCCGGAGCAAACAGCTTAAAATACTAGCGGATGCATGGCACACCAGTACGCTCTATCGTGAATTGTGGCATGTCCCCGGCTTACATCCAGAAGCAGGGGGTTGGCGCTATGATCCGGTGGTGGCGCGGGCGGCGTTACTCGGCTTTATGCGGGGTTATGTCCCCAAACAAGACTGGTGGTCGATGGATGAATTTATCTTGACCGTGAAGGAGTCTGAGCCAGATTTTCAGCGTCCCGGTGGAGATTATGATAGCTGGTATATTCGCAACGAAGGCGGTGATTATCTCAATGGCTTTGAAAGTTGGGATGCGGTGGATGGCGCTTTGCTGGAATTTTATTTGATGGGACCGTTACACTGGTTGGGTATGGTTGATCTTGCGGAAGATGCCGCCCGACTGAATGCTTATGGACGCGCATTCGTAGCGCAGGAACCCCTGCCAGACCCACGCGCTGAACCCGATCCGATCATCGTGCAGGCAGATGGTACCGTGCTTGCCTCCCGCCGTGTCACCAGCGTAGATCGTTTTCAATTAGCAAGATTCACCACCTGGGATAAGCCCGCGACCCGGGATGGTGCGCCGTATCATTATCGGCTGACCGCACAGGGTGTTAAACAGGCGGATGCACAGGGCATCAACACCGGACATATTGCGTCATTTTTAGGGCGATTTGTCGATGGTAATCTGCCTCAGGCAGTGGCGCATCTGCTGGATACATGGCAATCTGGCGCATCCGGTTCCGCCACGATTGAGACATTGTTGGTGCTCCGTACCACCTCGCAACAGGCGCTCGATCAAATTGTGAACGAACCCGCATTGCGGCGCTATACGGGAGCACGTCTAGGACCGATGGCGGTAATAGTGCGGGCATCACAATGGGAAGCACTGCGCGATGCGCTCGGTGAACAGGGTGTCGATGTCGAAATCATCACAGCGTAGGGTAGGCGGGGCTTGCATCACCGACATGATGGATTTATGCTCGGTGACGTTCAGTTCACTTTGGAGACGGGTCAGCGGTGAAAAATCTTTTCGTTGTGTTGTTGATAATGTGTAGTGGTGTGTTGGTGGCGTGTGAATCCGGCGCGACACCACAGGTTTTTCAGGCAACGATCCCTGCAGATGATGCACCAATTGCGCCTCAATATACTGAGACTCCAATTCCGACACTAACACCACTCGTGAGCGCAACGCCTTCACAGACCGCAACAGCATCACCGACATTGACCGCCACCGCAAGCGCGACCAGCTCATTTACCCCGACTCCTATCAACACGCCAACGATCACACCGACCCAATCGCTTGTCACGTTGACCGCGCCTCAACCTATCGGCATGCCCTCTGCATTTCAACATCAACCTGCGAGCTTTAGCCCGACGGAAGGGTGGGATTGTGGAGAGTTTCCCTGTGAGGGCGATATTGATGGCTTTATGAGCCGGATACGGGTGCCAGATGGTTATGTGCTGGAGTTTATCGGGCGTTTCCCCGGTCAACCCGTGCAAATTGCTTATGGGGCAGACCAACGTCTTTACGCAACTGTGTTGGAAAATGGCACCCGCAGCGGCGCGGTTTATGTCATGAACGCGGACGCGACCACCCAACGCTATTCCGATGATTTGATCTCTCCGGTGGGGTTAGCGTTTCAGCCTGGCACGAATACGCTCTATGTGAGCGCCCGCCTGACTACGTCGCAGGGTGGGGGTATCTATGAAATCGCGCCGGATGGACAGATGACCCTAGCGGTCAACGGCTTGCCCTGTTGTTTCAATCAAATTGACGGACAGCCCAACGGTATGATCTTCGGCATAGACGGCTTTTTGTATGTGGGCGTGGGGGCGTTGACTGATCGCCTTGAGCCGGTGGACTCGCGCTTTGAGCAATACGCCACGCTCAATGAATACGAAGCCAGCATTTTGCGGGTGAACCCACACACAGGCACTTTTGAGGTGTTTGCACGGGGGATACGCAATCCATTTGACCTGACCATGACCGCCGATGGGCAGATTATTGCGACGGATAACGGCTTGGTTACAGGACAGGGGGATCGTCTGTTACGGGTGGACTCCGGCGCACATTATGGCTGGCCCCATTGGCGCACACGAGGCTGTGCCGATTGCCCACCGCTTGACCCCGCGCTCACCATTAGTGCAGATTTTGTGCGCTTACCGAATTACACGTTACCACGAGGCATCGTCGCGTATACAGGTACGCAATTTCCCGAAAATTTGTGGGACGATCTGTTCGTGTCACTGTGGCATAATCGTGATGAGGGTCAGCGTATTGTACGCATCGACCCTGATAGTGTCCCCGCAGACCCCACCGCACCCTATACCCCTGAGCCATTTGTCACCGGTTTGATCCGTCCCGCAGATGTGATCGTCGCGCCCGATGGCACACTTGTCATCGCTGATTTTATTTATGGGCATGTATGGCGGGTGCGCTATGTGGGTGGGTAATCGCTCTTTTGGGAGAATCAAAAACACCGCCCAATTTTAGCGGTGATCGTGACGAAAATGGCATTTACTGGATTATATGTTGTGTTTCTGCCTTCAATGTTGGCGGATATGCCGCACGATACATGGGTGCAATATTGCCATCAATTGGGTGAGTTGTAAGTGCGTTGTTCGGCGTGCGTGCTGAGTTGGTTGGGCGATGTTGGCACGCGTCTGATGGTTTGGTTGATGTTGTTACCATGTATCGTAGGCATTTCCAAAACCAATTAATTACAGTATATAACAGAATTTCGATTTGTGGTAATAATGTGTAATGAATTCATAAATTCTTCATAACTTTGTGCCTGGCTTAGTCTCGAAATGCTGGTCGGCGATGATGATTTAACACGAATATACAGTTCTAGTGAACACGATCATGTCTGTGAATCCTTATACGATGCAATCACATCCTGAACACACCGAATTGGGTCTCTTGAGTTGGCTTATTCAAGGAGGCGCTAAGTGCTAACCCCAACACACGCCGCGTTTTTGCCGGATCAAGAATGCCATCATCCCACAGGCGGGCGGTGGAGTAATACGGTGATCCTTCACGCTCATATTTATCCAGAATCGGTTGCTTGAAGTCAGCCTGTTCTGCCTCGCTCATATCTTGCTCACCACGGCGCGCCAATTGATCGCGCTTGACGGTCAACAGGACATTCGCCGCCTGCTCACCACCCATCACACTAATGCGCGAATTGGGCCACATCCACAGAAAACGCGGCGAATATGCCCGTCCGCACATGCCGTAATTCCCTGCGCCAAAGCTCCCACCGATGACGACGGTCAATTTAGGCACAGCGGCGTTGGCGACAGCATGTACCATTTTCGCGCCATCTTTGGCAATCCCGCCCGCTTCGTATTCCTTACCGACCATAAAGCCGGTGATGTTTTGCAAAAATAATAGGGGGATGTTACGCGCGGTGCAAAGCTCCACAAAATGCGCCCCTTTGAGCGCCGATTCACGGAACAGCACACCGTTATTGGCGATGATGCCGACGGGATAGCCTTCGATGCGGGCAAATCCGGTGATGAGCGTGGTGCCATAATTCGCTTTGAATTCACGGAATTTACTGCCATCGACAAGGCGGGCGATCACCTCCCGCGAGTCATAACTTTCGCGGAAGCTGGTTGGGATAATGCCGTAAAGCTCGTACGTATCATAAAGCGGGTCTTCCGGCGCTTGCACGTCAAGGTCAATGGTTTTACGGATGTTGAGCGTCTCCACGATTCCGCGCACAATCTCCAGTGCATGTTCATCATCTTCTGCAAAATGATCCGCCACGCCGGAAACACGGGTGTGTACGTCCGCGCCACCGAGTTCTTCTGCGGTGACTTCTTCACCCGTTGCCGCTTTGACGAGGGGTGGTCCCGCGAGAAAAATCGTCCCGGTGCCTTTGACGATCACCGTTTCGTCACTCATCGCGGGGACATACGCCCCGCCCGCCGTACATGACCCCATCACGCAGGCAATTTGTGGGATGCCCGCCGCACTCATGGTCGCTTGATTGTAGAAAATGCGCCCGAAGTCGTCCACATCGGGGAATACTTCGTCTTGCATGGGCAAAAACGCGCCCCCGCTATCGACCAAATAAATACAGGGCAAATTGTTCTCTAGCGCGATAGTCTGTGCGCGGAGGTGCTTCTTGACCGTCATCGGGTAATAGCTCCCGCCTTTGACGGTGGCATCGTTGGCGACGATCATGCACTCCACGCCATGCACACGTCCGATTCCTGTCACGATTCCAGCCGATGGTGGCGGGTCTTGGTAAAGCTCCCATCCAGCAAGGGGCGCGACTTCTAAGAAGGCTGAACCGGGGTCAATCAATTTGTCGATACGCTCACGGACGAACAATTTACCCTGGTCAGTATGACGCTGACGATACTTTTCTCCGCCACCTTCGCGGACTTGTGCTAAACGGGTGTGGAGTTCTTCCGCAAGGGCGCGGTTATGGTCGCTATTGTGCGTAAATCGCTCATCGGCGGGGTTGATGTGTGAGTTGAGTATTTCCATGAAAAAATTTCCTGTAGTTTAAAGTTATAGTTTGGATAAAGTTTCTAAAAATGCTTTGATTGGTTGAAATACAGCATGGTTGAAATCAAAATAGCCTTTTTGTGCGGCTTCTCCGAGTCTCAAATCAGGGACTTTACGCGAGGCAAGAAAAGCATGTAAGTAGGCTTTGGCGATGTCTTTGTCTTTGTGTGTGATTTCTGCTTCACTAAGACACTTGAAATAATCATCTACACATGACGATGCGGGGTCATCCATGACGGCAGCAAGGCATACATCCTCAAGCATTCGCCCTGTGCCCTCGTTATTTGTTGGCATAATTAGGATACCTATAGCTGGCTCACTTTCGATAAATGAGCTAATTTCTAAGGGTTGAGCGAGGTTGTTCACAGATAGCGCACTACAGATGCTATCAAATGCTGATTTTTCACTGTCATCAGCATCGCGTATGATGCCAATAGCCGTAACATTTGAGAAATCCGACAGATTGACTACGGCGTTAAGTTGTGCCTTAAATTGTGTTTTACCGCCAATCGGAATAATCTGTACATCACTAACCTTATGATGCTTATTGAAAGCACGAAAGAATCCTAATTCGTCCTTACCCTCTACAATCAATAAGTGTGTCGCTGTAATTTTGACTTGTTCTTTTGCCATTACCGAACCTCAAAATTCATGTCGATTGAGGCTTCAAGCGTTTCTTCATCGTAGGTTTTGGCGATAATTTTCCCCGCATTATCACGGTCTAATCGATGATAGGCAAAATCATAAGGGTCTTGGTCTTTAAAGGCTTCATGGGCGGCGCGGATCATTTCAAGACTGTGGGTCGTGGCGAAAATTTGTACGTCGAAGTCGCGGGCTGCTTGGGCGATAGCTTTCCACACTTGCGGGAGGATGCTGTAATGAAACCCGTTTTCGATTTCGTCGATGAGAATTATACCGTTTTCGTTTACACCTATTTGAAGCAATATATTGGTTAAGCGCACAATCCCGTCCCCGAGTGCATTTAGTGGGATAAGTTGATCTAAAGTAATGTCGGCGTACATAATTGGCACAGTATTTGAAAATAATACATCTAATGATTGCAACCGAGAGTCAATAATTTGTATCGCATTAATCAAAAATTTTTCATTTTTACTACGCACTAAATGACTAAAATAGCTGGCAATATCTGACGAGGTAGGACGATGATGTGCATCAATAAATTTTACAGAATTTATTGAACTAGCGGTTATAGGATCAACCGTATATCCTGTTCTATCTTGAAATAGTGTTTGACTACCACTTCTTAGGTTTTGACTCTCTGATTTCCAAAGATTTAATAGGCGAATGTCTTTGGGATCATGTGTGTTATAAGCATCAGTACTTTTCTGAGTATAGTATTTCTTTTTCGCCATACTGAATTTTTCAGAATTACTTTCATCACTGATTGAAATACTAGCGATTTTTCCATTCGATTTACTCTGAATTTCTACATTTTTTGTTACATCTAGTTTATGAAAAATTGATTGCCAAGGAGCCATAGTATTATCATATGTAGCGATTTCTACACCACGTGCAGACTGAGAATTTAGTATGGCATATACATACTGGTTGGTATGTATAAAAATCGCCTCAAGCAGACTTGTTTTGCCGGTATTATTGCGTCCGGCGATCAAGTTAATACGTTGCAATCCATCAATTTCAAAATCGGTAAAACCGCGAAAATTCTTGATATGGAATGAACTGTACATGGTGTTATGTTCCCGTAATTTACAATCAGTGCTTGAAAATGAAGTATACGGTATGATGTTTATAATACGCTACCCACGATCAACTCTTAAATAAAATTGGAGCTTTGTGATGAGTGCAATTAGTGTTCGTTTACCCGATTCTCTACACGAGAAAGTGCGTGAGCTTGCCGCACAGGATAATGTGACCATCAATCAATTTGTTGCGTTGGCTCTAGCGGAAAAAGTAGCGTCAATGACAACTGAGACATATCTTAATCAACGTGCAGAACGCGCAAGTCGTAGCCGTTTTGAGGATGCCCTGAAGCAAGTGCCAGATATTGCACCAGATGAACAGGATAAGTTGTAATTTTTGGTTTACAGTATGCCTTAACAAAAAAATAAAGAGGATGGCGTGTGTGAGACCATCCTCTCGTGAACCCTCAAGGGTGAGGGAAGTTCATAAATGTTGGGTAACGATAGCGCCAAATTTAGCGCAATTTATACTTCATCGGGCTAAGATATGCTGGACGATATTCGGGCCACAGTGTGGCGGTTCGGATGCTCCGGCGTTCCGGTTCCATCCATGCGCAAAAGGCGTTGATATTGTCCAAAATTGCCCATTCCAGCATTGCTTTATCATGCGAATTTAATTCATCGAATTCCGCAACAACGTCTTGGATATCGCGCTTATAAAAACTGCCATCCGTCACCTGTACGCCCCAGCATGATGCGATATTTGCGGCAATAACGGAAAGAGCGTAGGTATCAATCATCAGCAAGGCAGGATGGTTGTTGATGTATCTATCCGTGATCTTTTGGTGGATAGCTCCTGCGGTCATAATGTTCACTCTAATTCATCTCTTTGATGTTTATTACCCTAAACATACATGGATTTTAAATTAAAGTAAACAGGACTTGAGGGCTATCACCTTAATTCTATCAAAATAAAGTTTGTAAATTTATTCTATTTATACAATTTTCATACTTTTGAGAATATTACGTTATATTTAAGATCATGACTTAGACTTAAGCGAATATTTTATAAAGATCGTGAGATCCTTAAATCGTCTGTCATGATGATTTCGGTGATGATAATTGGCGCGTCTTGCTGACAATTTCATCAATCAAAAACGGGACACCATCTGCGGTATCCCGTTTATTTTTCCTATGCTTTATCGCTAGCGAATGGTTGGATCACTAATCCATACATCCGGCGACACGAGATTGTCACTGGTAATTACCAGATCTTGCAGATAACCATATGAGAATTCATAGACGTTTAAACCATTGAATTGGGAGATAACTGGTTTATCTGCACCAATGCCGGCATCGAACACGCCTAGGACTGGTTCACAGGCGAGTTGTGCTGGTGAGTTACATAGTTCCAGCGTGACCTGCACGGTGCCATTATCAGGACGATCTAGCAGATAATTCACACGAACGTGGTTCCATGAAACCTGTGTGCGTCCACTATCATTGCCGAGGTTGGTCGTGTCCAGCGTCGGCTGGGGCGTTTGCGAATTGGCGAGCAATTGTACCGCGCTACCGCCTGTGGGTGTTGGTGTCGGACCCGGTCCATTGCACCAGTTTGCATCACAGAAGGTTAAGGGGCGTACACCATCCAATGTGGGTAATGTGTTGAATACTTCTTCCGGCAGGGTTGTCCAGCGTCGGTCAATAAAGACGGCGAAATCAGAGCCACTGACGAACATCATGTTCGATTCTGCGAAGTTACGATACCATGCGCGGAATTCGATTCCGGCGGGCATCACGCCCATGTATTGTAAGGCTTCGACATCCAGATAACTGAACGCATACTCGGATTCCGCGAGGAACTGAATATCCTGCGCGATGATCCCTTCTTCCTCGAGGACTTCTGGACTAGGCGGATTTTCTGCCACATTATTGGTGTCTTCTGCCAAAAGCTGACAAATGTTGGTCGAAGTAAGGATGGTATCGGGCGCAGTGTAGCCATAGTTTTGTCCGACGATGAAGAATAATCCCTGTGTTAGCGGGTCACATTGCTGAACGGGGTCTTCGCCCTGCCAGCCGTTCGGACGTACACCTTCGCTAAGTGACAGATCCGCAAGTGATTCTAAGTTGAAGCGTAAATTACGATATGACAACGCGGGCGCACCGGAAATAAACCCTGCCCAATCTTCTGGACGGATATTATCGCCCTGTAGCGTATCCGCGAGGCGTTCAATATCTGCCGCGACATCGGGGATGAGTGTTGGTGAGTCTTGCTCACGGTTACCAATCCATAAGGGGGGGCGACTATTCAGTCCGAGTGTTTCATCTGCCAGACGTTCCAAATCGCCGCGTAACGCCAATGCCAATACCGGTAATTCTGCGTCTTCCTGTGTGTTGGAAAATACAGCTGAAATCAGATCTGTTTCGATCTCGGTACGTAAGGCACCACAAAAGTCGAATGCAGATTGGCTCGTTGTTGGGCGTGAATTATAAATCGTATCAAGCAAGCGCACGGTATTCTGTGTAGTACGTGAACATCGGTAAATCTGTGCCGCGCCGTTCCATGCGTCCGGGCGCACCTGTTCACCGAAGATCGCGTCTGCCATTAATTCCAGATCATGCCGGACATTGCGCGAAATTAGCGTGGTGTTCGCGGGGTCTGCGGGTAGGCTAAACCAATTCGCAGGACGTTGACCAACATCAAAGACGGAATCCGCTAATTGTTCATTATCAAACCATAGATCCGGCACGAATACTTCAGAGCTTAAGTCTTCGTTGCCTTTCCATGTTTCGGGGCGTTCCCCGATGCCAATCACTTCATTAGCAAGCGCTTCTAAGTCATTACGTGCTTCCAGCAAAAAGGCTTCGAAAAGGCTCGCCTGCGTCGCCGGTAGCTCATGCTCCGGTGGTTGTGCACGGAGTAATCCGCTAGCCACAAGGAGTGTTGCGACAATTATCAACAGAAGATACTTAAACCGTTGCATATTCCAGACCATCCACTAGTAACGTTATACTAAAACATAGCGCCAAAACTGACACTATACCGCCCATTATACACGCGCAGGGGTCTAAGCACATCTAGTCGAATCGTCCTCCTCGAAAAATTAATGCCTGTAACGCGATATTTCCGGTAAACTAAAGGTGTAGTCAACAATTGGGAGTGATTGTCATGGAGCAATTTGACGAAATTACTGAAGAGATCATTCGTCAGAACAATTGGACAGAAACCGAGCTTAAAGCCAATGGGTATGAATACTTTGAGCGCAAAAAAGATGTGGTGATGGCTCGTAAGCTCCCTGATGAAGAAGCACCCAAAACTATCATTACACGTCAGGGGGATGAATTGACCGCCCAGCAAGGGTATATCATCTGCTACTATGGCGGTGATGTGGTTCACGATACCCTAGAAGCATATGATCATTGGCCCATCGCGCCCACAATTTTCGCCAAAACCTATAAACGATGGGATTCACAAGATTGGCACCCTAACCCCGCCCAGAAGAAGCTGATGACATTAGGCTGTATGCCATACTACAAATTTGTTGGTGTGTGGGCGAAGAAGATGGATAAAGATGGGTATGTGCAAAGCCTTGAGCATGGTGAACCCGTGCGCGTAGAAACCGGCAAGTATGTGGCGATAGGCACCGACGGCGAACCTTATACAATGGGCGAGAATACACTCCACTCACGTTATGAAGGCACGAAAAATCGCTTGGAAAAATGGTTCCGGCGCATCTTTGGCGGTAAGTGATTTTTGTCTTTAAATATTGTGCGAAGTTACTGTGAAGAGTCATGCTCATGAGACACTTTTTTAGGCGATGCACACAATCTGCCCTATAAAGAGTGTATACACAGATGCTCAAATCCCCCCAAATTCGAGGGGTGTTGTAGAAGCGCTAAAAACATTATTATTAAGTCTGTAACGCGTGCCCAAAAAATGTTGTAGTTGTATCGCCCAGATACAGACTTTCGGGTATAATTGATGTTACAAGATTGTTACCTTAATCCATCATCTGTGTTCAATTTAGTTCGCAAAGTGAGCGTATGATTCCACCAACTGCATTTTCATTAAAAGTCGATGCCTATAGTAGCTGGATCGAGCAACAATGGATCCCAGAACGTCCTGAACACAATCTCATTGTCGTAAAAGGGCGCATGGAAGTTGTTGATAACGCGGTACTGCGTCGGTTTGATACTGATTTTGAACTGTCAGAGAATTACAATTTTTCCGGCTATGATCAGGTCAGCAGTCCGATTGCGCCGCATGTCAATATTGCCTATAGCGAACGTATATCTTACCAGGCAGGGGCGTTTGTATATCGCTTTATCGGGCTTGATGATGTGGTGGAAGTATTGATCTTGTCCGGCTTCTTTAATGATCAAACTGATGGCATGGTCGTTGTCACCTGTATGCCGGAGAGCTTCTTGCCGGTATGGAATACTTTCATGCGGGAATGCTTCCGTATTTCGCGTTCGCTCCGCCCCAGTAAGAAGGTCGTGATCGTCGGTGGACGGCAAGATTCGTTTGAACCAACCGTCGATTGGGATGACATTATTCTTCCGCAATCACTTAAGGACGATCTGATTAATGATGTCGAATCATTCTTTACGCGTGGTGTGGAAGTCTATACACGGTTGAAGCTGAAGCCGTTCCGCAAACTATTACTCGCGGGTGTGCCCGGTACAGGCAAGACAATGTTGTGTAACGCACTCGCCAAATGGTGTATAGAGCGTGAATACTTGGTTGTCTATATTTCCAGTGCAGATCAATTCGGCTCTACATTCAACAAAATTGAACACGCTCTCTCGGTTGCGTCTACCTCTAATTTACCGACGCTGATTATTCTGGAAGAATTGGATGCGTATCTCAACAAAAAAGAGAAAGCAGTCATCTTAAACGTGTTGGATGGTGCAGAAGCCGCCGCGAATGAAAAGGGGACTCTGCTCATTTCCACGACCAATTACCCCGAATCGATTGATGAGCGTGTGCTGAAGCGTCCGGGACGTTTGGATCGTATTTTCATCGTGCCAGAAGTGAAATCGAGCGAAACCGCAGAGCAGATGCTACGTAAATATCTGGGTACAATGTGGAAAGATGAACATCAAGTTGTTGCGGAAAAATTAGTGGGCTTTCCGGGTGCCTTCGTGCGTGAGGTCGCCATCCATGCCCTGACTCATGTTGCTTATGACGATCTTGATGAATTATCTGTGGAACTGCTGGATAAGTCGTTCCAACGGTTGAAAGATCAAATTGACGCGAAAGACGATTTCTTGATTAATCGATTGGGCAGTACGGAGAAAGAATCGCCACAGGAAAATCGGAAAACATCTAGTCTGTTAAACCGTATGCAGTACAAACAACAAGCTCCACGCTGGTAAAGTTATCCCTAGTACATTAAGAATCAGATCCTTATCACAGGATGTCGTATGTACGATGTCCTGTTTTTGATGTCCTATATACAATATATATTGTGATCGCTTGGTGTGGAGGTCAACGCCGTAGATAACGGTACGAATCTGGTGAGGTGTTGCGAGCAGGGAAGACCATCATAATTAGTACGGCAATAACCGTGAAAATCAACATGATCGCGCCGATCCCAACTGCGATGCGCCACCATGGGGTTTCGCCCGTTTGTGGTAGCGAGGTGACACCAAGTACATTGGTTTGTGTACAGACCGCGCCAAGATTCTCCGCCCCAGCACAGGTTTGACCGATTAGTAGGGGCGTGGTCACCATAATGCGCGTATCAATGGTCAATACGATACTTTCTGAGGGTGCTAGAATAGGTATATTGACGGTCAGTTGTTGACGATTAACGCGCACCGTCAACCCGGCACTCTGGGCACTAATAATCCGAATCGCTTCCGGTAATTCCGTAATCAGGGTGAAGTTGGTTAGTGGATAGAGGTGTAAGTTTGTTGCCCGAACCGTGAATGTCACGTCATCACCGCCAATAGCCACGCCCGGTGTTCCAATCATGGAAAGCTCTAGGGTGGGTGTGGTGGATTGGGCGAATATAGGTGTCGCTGATGTCATAATGTAAACCATGCTACCAATGGCGGAGAGCATGAAAAACCGAAACAAGCGATGAAATTGCATGATATACCCATATGTTGTCTTTTGCGGTGTGCGTGTGTTCTGTTGATGAGGCTAAGGCTGAATCATCATCAAAACACGGATGAAAACCGTTGAATATCACTATAGAGCAAAGGGCGCGATGTTATGCGCCCATTGTAAAAGGTTACGTATCATGTCATGACTTACGATAGGTGTAACCGTTACGCAGTCGTTTACGAAGCGTAAACTGTAACGAAGTGCTAGTGGATGTGTAACACGTCGTCCTAAGTAACGTATCACAAAGTGATCGCCTTGTGGGCAGTCTTTGGGAGAAAATTCATAGCATCATTACGTTTTTTAGAAACACGCCCGCCCGCTATCGTTATTCAGGATTGACGTGTTTCAATGATGCGCCCGTACTATGTAAAGTATTACTTACCGCGCCCGGCACTGATGATACGCGCATAACTTGCGAGTAGGTTTTGCCAGCTACGCAAATTTGATGCGTTGCTATAGGCGCTCAGGTCAAGCGCGGGGTTGCGTTCTGGAAAATACAGCGCAATGTGCCCTTCGGCGTTACTATCTGCATTCGTGACAAATGCCACACGATTACGTAAACCCACCTCGCGCACTGCTTGCCCTAGATTTTGTAGATCAGAGTTTTCAGGATTATTTGAGATGAATTGCGCGACAAATTCCAGCAGGTCAATTGTCACATTATTTTCATCAAAGCCGAATTCGTTCACATTGGCACGGCTCACCTGAAGGGTAGGATATATAAAATCAATATTCCGCGAAACGGTTTCTGAAAACGGGCTAAATGTCAGGTCAAAATCACGCATAACATCGAGGTTAACCAGCGCGAGTGTATACGGGAAACCGGAATTCGACGCAATCTGAAAAGACTCAAAGGTTGATAGGAACGTACAGCCGAGCAATCGCCCGTCCATACCGGGATTAGTTGTAAGTTCCAACAAGGACTCAAAGTATTCGATGCCACCTTCGGGCAATAATGATGGCGCGGCGACCATATACCGACCAAATGGACTCACCGCTTGATAGGTTTCTAATGAACCACCAAAATCGGTATCAAACACCAATAAGTCAAAACGATCAAACGTCTCTGCATCGGTTTGTGCGGAGATTTGCCCGAATGCGCTGGCGAGTTCTCGTGGAGTTAAGCCGTTTCCGGTCAGGTCATCGCCGAGGTAGCCACGCCACCCATGCCCGCCACCATGTACGATAAGCGCGTATCGTTGTGCTGGATAATTTTCTATGCCCCATGTGATAAATGTGGTGAGCGGTTCAGAGATACCTGTGTTGATCTCGTCAAATTCTTCAATTAAGTCTGACGCGATAATGCTCTCCTGTACATCATTACGGACATAATAGCGCTGTGTTCCGGTGCCGATACCCACATCAATCGGGTCAGCCGAATCAACCTGCGCGATGATGTTAACGCGATCTGTACTACCGCTTAACTCCAACGTGTTGAGCGTGTTTAGTGCGCTGAGTGTGCCTGTTTCGCCAGCAATATAAACCAGCAATGTCCAATCTGGCAGGGTGGCATCGGAAAAATCATCAAGCGGTGTCGTAACCTCACAACCAACACCTTCTGCGGCGATAGGTCTGCGACGGACGACGGATACCAGCGTTTGTAAGGCATTATCGGCTTCGCGTGCAAACTGGTTCGCCTCAGCTTCGTTGGTTTGTGCGATATTGCGTTGATTGGTCGCATCAATGAAAAATACGGATGCGATCATGGCGAGGGCAAGCGAGACAATTAACGCGAATGTCACGAATAAAAATTGTCTGCGCTGGCGTTTATTGCTATAGACACGACTATTATAAATATAATCGCTGTGTAATTGTGTCGGTGGTGGCGTTTTCTGATAGGCTTTTGCCAGCCATGCTTCTGCAGAGAGGATTTCATCCCCGACCAGTAGATAACTGTTATTGCGTTCGTCGTCTTCCCACTCACGGGCACGGATGAACAAACGCGTGTGTTCATTCATATATTCGTAATCGGAACGGAGCGCCGCTATGATATGTTGCAAACCCTCATCAAATGTGTTGGCTTGTCCAGCATGTTCAATGAAAAATATCCAATTGATACTAGCGATGCCCTCTGGCGGTACAGCAGGCTCAAATTTTTCGTAGACCACCGGAATGATCTTTTTGTTCAATTCCAGCGCATAGCCTAGTTCAAGGTCTACACAATAGGTTGATCGCAAATAATTGGGGCTAAGAACGGCGATGAAAGCATCTGCACCCTCGATTCCCTCTTTGATATTATCGGCGAAATTAGTGGACGCAGGCGGAATATCTTCCCAGTCGATCCATATTTCAAACCCTTCTGACTTAAGCGCATCGTTGAGCTTTTTGACAAATTCAACATCCGTGCGCCGATATGAGATAAATACATCGCTAATTTCCATTGTTTTCACCGATACGTCAGGGTAGGCGGGTGATATGCATATTTTTAGATTATAGTGTTGAATTGATTGCACACCAATTAACGTCAGTATTAGGGATAAATTTGTTGTACCAAAATACACGGTGATTGTTTGGCATCGAGGTGTGTTAATGTGCCGTCAGGTGTTGACGTGTTGAGAGGGTATCATACATTGAAAGTTAGTCGGCTTGTGGCAGAGTAAAGCTGAAAATACTGCCTTTCCCCGGTTCACTGGTCACGCCAACTTCACCACCTAATTTCTCAATGATGCGTTGTACGATAGATAAACCGAGTCCGTGACCCTCAAACTTGGCGGTGTGTGGCAAACGGCTAAAGGGGATAAAGAGCGACTTCTGTTGCTCAGGGGTAAGCCCATCGCCATTATCTTGAATCCAGAAACGCACAAAACCATCCTGAGGGGCATCTGCGCCAAATGTAATAATCGGTGGTTCACCACCATACTTGATCGCGTTACTGATGTAATTTACCCATACTTCTTCAACCCATTGACGATGACCAACACTGCGCGGAAAAGTATCTGATAGTGGAAGATGAATCTGCGCCCCTCTTTGTGTAATCATACTCCGAAGCTGAGATAAGGCATCATCAATAATATTGAACATATTTAATTCTGTGAAAGCAACATCATTGTTTCGGTTAAAACCAGCGAGCAACAACAGCGCATTGATAATATCGTTGGTATGTGCAGAAAGTTCACCAATTTCGCCTAATGTTTCCAACAATTCAGTGCGAGACATACGTTCTGCATAACTCTGGCTAACGCTCACCCAGCCCGTAATTGCGCTGATCGGATTTTTGAGATTGTGCGACACCGTATGTGCGAACGCGTCTAAATCTTCGTTGCGCTTTTGCAGGGTTTTTATGGCTTGTGCTTTTTCTTTGACTTCGAACCGGAGGGCAATTTCGCTGATGACCGATTCGCCGAGTGTTTTCATCGTGGCGATGTCTTGTTCAGACCATGTGCGTGGCTCATGGTCGATAATGCAGAATGACCCGAGGCACAATCCATCTGGACTAGTCAGAGGCACACCGAGATAACTCACGACCTGTAAATCCTCAATTGCTGGATTACTTTGTACGAGCGGATGTTTTCTGGCATCTTCTACAATCAACGGCTCGCTGGATGCAACAACGTGTTTACAAAATGAATGGGAGATGGGGGTTTCCCGTAGCGATGACCATGGCTCTGGTAAACCGACCTGACTCTTGAAAAATTGACGGTCTGGTTCCACCAATGAGATGAGCGAAATCGGGGCTTTTAATATACGCGTTGCCAGCACGGTTAACCGATCAAATGCCTTTTCTGCCTGTGAATCGGTTAGTTCACTATCGGCAAGTGCTTTTAATCGCCCGACTTCTTCGAGAATTTCTGTCAATTGATCAGACATTGATTGATCCGTACTTTTTATACCTGATACCTATCTATGATATATAGTGATTCTCTCGGTGTCCATAGATCCAGTATCTGTGGTCTAAAATGGTATGATAGTCACATACGCATTGCTTCTCTTTCTCAATAAACGATAAATGAAGCATTCTATTGGAAGCTCGCTTCTTCGGTGCATTTTCTGTAGAGGTGGTTGTGTTTGGTGCAATATATTAGAATTACTTTCAGCATGTTTAGGATCTATATAATGCCATAACGCTGAAGTGGAACATCATTCAGTTTGCGTACCTGACTTATTTTGCTATGATTAATCAAACTATAGAATACATGAGATGTTATCTATTCTTTGAATAGCCTTACTACAGTGCTTACGAATATGTTCTTAAATGCCTAAACCTACCCTGCTTTTATTTACTGATAATTTCCCATACGGATTTGGTGAACCATTTTTGGAAACGGAGATAAGTGTACTTGCGATACATTTTGATCGCGTCTTTGTTATTCCTCACCGTCGGTCAGGCATTGCTCGCACATTACCTACAACAGAAAACATTACGTTGATTGATGATCTATGGCAAACATATCATGCTTTGACTTCGTCTCGCCTGCAACATATGTCTGTCCCCCTTACTGAAGCACACTTTTATGGTGAATTGATTCGTCATCCTGCAATGTTGAAATCAGGTAAAATGCTTAAAAGTATGTTGACATTTTTCACACAGGTCCGCGCAATTAGACTATGGATATCCCGCTTTTTGGAAGATAATCATATTGATCCTCAAACAACGTTAATATATACATATTGGATGAATGGCATAACGTTTGGGGTGACAAGCCTATTACAACAAACAGAGAATTGGCGCGTCATTTCACGTGTGCATGGCTATGATCTTTATCATCATCGACATACCGGACATTATATGCCATTATGGCAGGCGAACATTACTGCCCTAGACAAGATATTTGTTATCTCGCAACATGGGCGTGATTATCTACACAATCATGCGCGAAGAAATGATCACGTCCACCTTTCATATTTAGGGACAATTGATCACAATCAACGCAATGTGCTATCAACTGATGGCGTGTTTCGCGTAGTCTCATGTTCATCACTTTCTGCCGTTAAGCGGATTGATCGTCTTATAGATGGGTTAGCTCACTTTGCAACACAGCATCCAAAACGAATCATTGAATGGACACATTTAGGTAGCGGAGTATTAGAAGAGCCACTAAAATCCCAAGCACAAGCGATATTGCCAAATAATGCGAGCTATCATTTTAAAGGGCAACTGTCTAATCAAGAGATCTATACATTTTATGCAACACACCCTGTCGATGTTTTTGCATTAGTTAGTGAATCTGAAGGATTATCTGTCGCGACTATGGAAGCGCAAAGTTTCGGCATTCCCTTGATTGCCACTGACGTAGGTGGGATGTCTGAAATTGTAAATGATCGAACGGGGCGACTTTTACCTGCACAACCTACGACTAAAGATATTGCAGATGCATTGGTATTCATCTCTGACCACACATCTATAGAAGAACTACGAGATAATAGTCGGGAGTATTGGGAGAAAAACTTTAACGCAGTTGCTAATTATGACGCGTTTGTAAAGGAACTATTGTCTACAATGATAAAATAACGATCTTACAAAAATAAAGGCGTAATAATGTCACACGCGCGCGATTACACCATTTTTGGTAAACATATTCGCATTCATGACGCAACGGCGAACTTGTTATCTGAGCTCGACTTATATCCTCGTTTAGAGACAAAATCAAAACCGAATATAGTGATTCGATTCGGCGACTTCAGCTCTTCTGAACCAGCAGTGGTTAATCCTGCTATTCATCATAGTTATGCTCAAGCTTTTATTGCCCAAATGGGTGCAAACCGAGTATGTTTTTCCTGGCAAGATACAGATAATCTAAACATCTACATTTCAAAACACACACAGCAAAGTCTACTAAGAAAATGGCTGTGGAAGATACGTAACTTACAATATACTACCGTTGATGAAGCGTTAGGACAGGCTTTTCATGAGCTTGTACTTGTGCCCTCCGTGTATTTTGATTCGGATCGTTTCTTGATCCATGCATCTGGTGTATTAAATCATGAAAATGAAGTGATCCTTTTAGGTGGAACAGGCGGAGTTGGTAAAACATCACTAGAGTTAGAGCTCTGTTTACAGCATGGGTATCGTTTTGTTGCAGATGATATTAGCGTAGTTTCAAGTGATGGTCTTGTATCACCTAACCTCGCTTTTCCAAAAATCTATGGTTATAACCTGGTCAATACACCCTCTGTTGCACAAAAAGTATTTAAAGATAGATCAACATTAGATCATTTGCACTGGCGCATTCATGCAACGCGAGGACTGAATCGTGTGCGGCGACGCGTTTCGCCTCTTGATTTATACGGTGGATATAGCCAGACTGATGCGCCTCTTTCAAGATACTATATTTTACTGCGCGAAGACCGTGATGATATTCAACTTGAAGTGATAGACGCAATACAGGCAACAAAGTTGACATTACTGGTAATGCAGGCTGAATATAGTATCTTTCATAATCAATTATTGTGGCATACCTATAATCGACAGCTTATGGGACAATCATCCGATATTTCCCTTGATTTGGTGTTATCCCGTTGGCAAGTACTCGCTCAACAAGTATTTGAGCGAGTATCCTGTTATCTGATTCGTATACCAATAAATTTACAACATGAACAGTTTAAACACTTAGTTAGTGACATGATTATTAAACCCGATGATTATCAAAAGGTATGAATGGGGTGCGAAGTTTTCTTTTAAGTAGTTTGTCGAATTTTATTCGCCAAATTCTTACAATTTTGCTTGGTATTATTACGTCAGTTATTCTGGCACGTGGTTTAGGGGTTGAGGGGCGCGGACTATACGCTATTGTGATCCTAATTCCCGGCTTATTAACAACATTTTTGTCACTTGGTGTTGGTAGTGCGGCAGTTTACTTTATTGCCCGCGATGAATACAGCATTCGTGATGCGCTTAATGGCAATATCATCCTATCAATGATTATAAGTGTTGTTGCGATGATTATTGGTACTTTTATCTTTGTTATTGGGCAAAGGGCATTACTATTTGAAGGAGCATCGCTCAATTTACTTCTTTTTGCCTTATTATTAGTACCGGCGACACTTTTCAACACCAATATTAATATGCTTTTTCAAGGGGTTCACGATTTTAATACCTACAATCGTGTGACTATTGTAACATCAGTGATTTCTGTGCTTCTAAATGCGTTATTTGTGTGGTTTTTTGCCTTAGGTGTGTTTGGCGCGGTAGCAGTTATTGTAATTGCCAACACGGTTACAATCATAATTGGCATTATTGGATTAAGAAAATATAATGCTACTTGGCGTGTGTGGAAAACCCCAATTGAACGCATATATTTTCGTGATGTGCTTTCTTATGGTTTACGCGCGCATCTGTCGTTGGTCATCGCATTCTTAAATTATCGTGTCGATGTGTTGATTCTTGGGCTGATTACCAATAATGAAGAGGTTGGGCTATATGTTATCGCAGTAGGTATTGCGGAGCGCATGTGGATTCTATCTACTACGACTGCACAAGTGCTATTTCCTCGCATAGCCCAACTCAAAGAGCTGTCTCAGCAACAAAATGATCTTACTACACTTGTAGCACGCCATGTTTTGTGGCTAGGTATTGGCATGGCATTGATAGCCTTCATATTATCTGATTGGGTTTTTGTACTTTTGTATGGCGAAGAATTCTCCGGGGCGGCGTTAGCCTTCAAATGGTTGTTACCCGGTGTCGTATTGCTGGGTATGTCGAAGATCCTCGGAAATTCTATTGGTGCGAGAGGTAAACCACAGATTAACTCCTACCAATCCATAGTAGCAGTGATTGTCAATATTATATGTAATATCATACTTATCCCTGTACATGGATTTGTCGGTGCTGCAATGGCAACAACTATATCTTATAGTGTTTGGACGATGATAAAAATCTGGTATTTTTCGTACACCTATGGGATCAATTGGTATGATGTCATACTACCCAAATCTACTGACATTGTTTTATGGCGGAAGGGACTAGTGCTTTTACGTCATTCTTTTTCAGCCAACAAATAATTTTCTTAATATCGTGTCCCTCGTTCAACCATCTGCTCATCTGTCTGCGCTATACTTACCTATAAACATATATCTCATTTTACATTTAATGTTGTTGGGTAAATTACTATTGTAGAAAATGTAGTTGCAGGAGAATAAGTGTCATGTTTAATCCATGGACACGGCGAGTCACGATTTCGCTTATTTTGACGATGTACCGCAATC
>DAOTXB010000095.1:0-4759 GCA_034435575.1 Anaerolineae bacterium | reverse complement strand
ATCAGCGCCTGTATCCCAGATAAACGCCGGATAGCGACTCGCGCCACCTGCCGCATAAAAGATGGTGGTGAAGGCAATATTCACACCGTCAAATTGTTGAATGACCGGCACGACCAGATCATTTTCCACGATTGTAGCTGTCGGGCTATTGTGATTAAGCACAAGCTCCACAACATCCAGACCATAGTTCAACACGACGATTTCCCAGCCAGGGTTGTCCTGTGCATTCATCACATACCCGAAAGCGATGCGATTACTGGCTTCATCAAAAATGGTGGCAGTAGGGTTAATGTCTAATGTGGTTGCTTCTGCGGAGGCGGGCAAGGCGTGGGCGGCGACGATACCTGCGGAGGCGATGTCATAGACGAATACCTGTTGATTGAGCGTCCCTGCGGAGGTATCAATGCCGAAATAGGCGATGTGTGTGCCGGAGGGCGAGACGACGATATTTTGCCCGTACATATTGAAGGCTTGCGCCAACGGCAATGTAAATTCATTGAGGATGGCGGAATCTTGATTCACCACGCGTACCGTGCCTGTACCCGGCTCATATAACCATGCAGACCACAGATCACGCCCGTCTTGCTGTGCGCTCATGCTTGCGCTGGAAACGCTGAATATGCAGAGTAACATCACGCTGAATAGCCATTTTCGCATCGTATTTCTCTCCTGAATGTGGATCGTTCATCCTACTATTGTCGCTAAGAACGGGGTTATGAACAGGGTCAGGCAGGCAAAAGTGGGGAAGCGTCGGATAATGGCTTAGGTATCCTTACTATCAGGCACAAGCGCGCGCAATTGTGCGATCAGGGAATCGAGGGTGGCATTTTCGCCTGCCTCCACCAACTTATTGTAGGTGGTCTCGTCCATTATTTCCGCAAGTGAGGCGAGATGCTCCGATGATTCATCGTCCGGGTTGTTGCTGTGTTTGGCGACATGCGCCAGAAATTGAGTGGCAGGCACCAGTTGACCGATGGTGATGAGCAACTGCCCGACATGCACTAGCAGTGCCCGTTTTGCGAAATCGCTGTCGGCTTCTTCAGCATATGCCAGCGCTTGTAAATAATGTGTCCACGCACGATCATAGTCGCCCTGTTCGCGCGCGACATTGCCCAGATTACGAATGGACTGTGACACCTGAGTCACATTGCCGAATTGTTTTCGCAAGACCGCCGCTTTGCCATAACTGCGCTCTGCATCTTCATACTGTTTCACCTTCAAATAGATATTACCTAAACTCCCCAACACGTTAGATTGTGACATCTTCTCACCGAGGATTTGTAAAATCTCCAAGGCTTCGGTCTTGAGTTCGATAGCAGTGTCATAATCCCCTTCCTTGTCGGCGACTGTACCTATATTTGTCAGACTATAGGCGATGCCCTGTCGATCATTGATTGTCCGGCGGATGCTGAGGGCTTCGTTATGATAGCGCTTTGCTTCTTCATAATCTCCGAGGGCTTCTGTGATCGCCCCTATGTTATTCATTCCTCGCGCGATGTCTAAGGGTTGACCGACCTCTTTCATAAGTGTGTAGGCACGGTAGAAGTAATCCCGCGCTGTTGTCATTTCGTCTTTCTGTGCGTAGATAATGCCAAGGTTCATGTCGGCATAGGCGACTTTTTTGCGCTTACCGATGGAGTCGTATAACTCCCGACTTTCTAAGACCAGCGGGAGCGCTTCGTCATTTTTGAACTGGCGTATCAGAATTTCGCCTAATGCGGCGATTGCCTCCGCAATACCATAGCTGTCGTTGAGTTCACGGTAAATTTCTAGTGCGTTGGTATGCCATTCTTTTACGGCATCATAATCGCTCAGGAAATAGGTCGCCCGTCCCATGCCATACATCAAATCCGCCAGCGCCTTGCGGGGGTTTTCAGCATTTTTATAGGTCTTGAGTTCGAGCGCACGCTCGTACAGGCGCTTCATCTCTCGATATTCGTTCTGTTGGAGCATCACATCTGCCGCTTTGACCAGATACAACGCCTCTTTATCATCATTACCCGCTTCTGACCAGTGATAGACCAGTTTGGTGGCATAATCAGCCAGATAGTCAGCATAGACGGTTTCAAAAGCCTCGGCGATAGTGCGATGATACCGCGCCAGTTCAAACGGAATCAGGCTGTCCAGCACAAATTCGCGCAATTTATCGTGGGCAAAGCGCCATCTGCCATCTTGCACATCAAACACGGCGGCATTCGAGCACACAGTAATAAATTTATCCATATCAACATCCGACAACGCGACCCGTAACAAGTCGAGGTCGAGTTGTCTACCTGCGACTGCTGTCACTTTTAGCGCGTACTGTGCCCATTCCGGGATGCGTTCCAGACGGCGTTGCACGATGCGTCGTACACCACCCGCGAACACATTTGCCGGTAAAGTCGCTTTGCCGATCTCGCTCAGGCTACCGGCTTCTTCTGCTAAGGCACGTACAACCTCCACCAGAAAGAAGACGTTGCCCTCGGTTTCACGTTGGAGCAATTCCACCACCTCGCCCCGGACTCCGGTCACACCGAGCATGGATTGGCTCAACTGCTCAATCTCGTCCGGGCGCAGGCGCTCTAAGGTGAGCACTTCCATCAACGGCAGGGTTTCTGGCATGTTCGGGCGTTCATCATTGCGATAGGTGCCGACAATCAGCAAGGGTAATTCTTTGACCAGCGGTGTAAGTTGCTCCAGCACGGTCAAACTTTCGGTCGCCCAGTGCAAATCCTCCAGAATCAGCAAAATAGGGCGTGTGGAAAGTGCTCGTTGGAAGACGTTGTTAATCACCAGAAGCAGGCGAGTTTGCATGTCGCCCGTTTCGGTGATGTCATCAACGGGAACGCCCAATAATTCCGGCAGATCGGTGATAAGTGTTTTGAGTAACGGTGCTTCTGATTCACCGATTGTGACCATCAAGACCAGACGACGGAGCAAGTCGCGCCAGAGCTGATATGACAATCCGCCATCGCTCGCCATTTGCCCGCGTAGCACCATCACACCATTGACCATCGCCCATGTGCTAACCTCCTCGAGCAAGCGTGATTTGCCGACCCCGCTTTCGCCACCAATCAAATAGGCATTGCCCTGTGTGTCCGTGGCGATCACATCAATAGCGTCACGCAGAGTGGCTAACTCGCGTTCACGCCCTACAAAGGTCGCCGCCTGCAAAAAGCTCTCGCGGATTTCGACACTTTCTTCCGGCACAGGCATGCCGACAGCGTCACACAACACTTCGATGACACGATGGGCATCGGTGAAGCGCTCACTGGGGTTTTTCGCCAATAGCTGATCGAGCACGGTCTGTAATTTTTCAGGCACATTGAGTGCGGTCACATCAACAGTGCGTGTAAGGATGTCGTTAATCAGGTTAGTGGTACTGCCCAGATCATAGGGGTGCTCCCCGCTTAACATCTCATAGATGATGACCCCGACTGCATACAAATCGGCGGCTTCTGTGGGGGCATTGCCGACCAGCACTTCCGGCGCAATGTAGGCAAGTGTTCCGGCGGTCTGCCCACCGGTGTCGGCTTCGCGTTGAATCGCCAAACCAAAATCAAGCATGTAAACGTGTTGATCTTTGACGAGCACGTTGTTCGGCTTCAGGTCACGGTGTAAGATTCCGCGCCGATGGATATAGGCGAGTGCGGCTAAAAGTTGGATCAATAATTTAATTTGATGGGTTAAAGGCAGGTCTGCGGCGACTTCTAGTAATGTCTGCGGTTCGTTGAGCAGGGTCATCGTAAAGTACGGGCGCAGGGCATCATCGAAGCCATAATCCAGCACGGAAATAATGTTAGGATGGCGTAATGACGCGAGGGTTTGGAATTCATTGGCAAGGGCGATGCGCGGGTCATCCACGTCGATTGTGCCCATCTGCGAATCGACATCAAACAGACTATCGGCGAGGTGTACCTCTTTGAGTGCTAGCTCACTGCCTGTCAGTCGATCTTGGACACGATAAACCGCCCCCATCGCACCTGCGCCAAGGCGACTAAGCCGTTGATAGCGGTTAGAGACAAGTGTATTGTCTGAATTTGTTGACCACATGACCTAAGACATTCCTTTAATCCGTGTACTGTCATTTTACATGAACTTTTGCCTCACAAGCGTAAACAGATGTTAGGTTTGCGTTTTGATGTGGTTAGGTGATGTGATGCGGAATGGAAAATGTATGGGACGACTCATGGTGAGCCGTCCCGTGCAAGATTTCAATCAGCAAGAAAAAATTGGACGCGCTCACGTAATTGATCAGAATATTTATAGATGTCGTCAATCGTCTCAATTTCGTAAGTTTGCTCGTTCTTATCGTCATCCAAAATGCCGATATATTTCTTTTAAGAAAACAAAAAACAGGGGCGACTCACTGTGAGTCGCCCCTGTTGAAAATCTTGTTATAGGGTGTGGCAATCAGTCAAAGACTGAACTACATCATGCCGCCCATACCACCCATGCCGCCGTCACCCATTGGCATTGGGGGTTCATCCTGCGGGATGTCGGTGATGAGTGCTTCGGTGGTCAAGATCATGCTGGCGATGGATGCAGCGTTTTCCACTGCACCACGGGTCACCTTGGCAGGATCAGGAATACCAGCTTCGATCATGTCGACGTATTCGCCGGTCATGACGTTGTAACCCACGCGATGGTTCTTACGGCTCTTCTGCAGGCGACGGACGGTGTCGATGATGACAGCGCCATCTTCACCAGCGTTCGCGGCGATCTTACGCATCGGCACTTCTAGCGCCTTACGCAGAACGACAACACCGGTATTTTCGTC